>NZ_JASJVI010000011.1:0-60914 GCF_035019865.1 Cryobacterium sp. 10I5 | reverse complement strand
GGACAGGGGGTGGACAGGGGGTGGTCAGTACGCGGTCACAGGACGGTGAGGTGCACGGCGGGGTCGACCGGCAGCCGGACGCCCGGCTTCGCTCCAGTCGGCACTCCGCCGACGTAGAGCCAGCCGAGCAAATCCTCTGACTCGGTGAGCCCGTGCAACCGGTGCACCTCCGGGGTGCGCGTCAACGCTCCGGTGCGCCACATCACGCCCCAGCCGGCGTGGGTCAACAGCAGGCTGAGGGCGTGTCCGACGCCCGCAGCGGTGACGTCCTGTTCCCAGGCCTCGACCTTGTCGCTCTCCCGATGGCTCGCGACGACCGCGATCAGCAGCGACGCCCGCAGCGGTTTGCCGGCGAGCTTGGCCAGGTCCGCGGCTGACGGGGGTTCCGCACCGGCCTCCGCGGCGAGGCGAGCGGATGCCGCAACGAACGCCGCCCCCAGCCGCGTGCGGGCATCCCCGCGCAGTTCGATCAGGCGCCAGGGGCGCAGGGCCCCGTGGTCGGCCACGCGCGCGCACGCGGCGACGAGCGGGAGGAGCGCTTCGTGCGTGGGGGCATCCGCTGTCACGGCGGAGAACGAACGCCGCCCGCCGATCGCCTCGAGCGGCGTGGACACGGTCTAGTCGACCGGCTTGAACTCGAGCGAGATGGAGTTCATGCAGTAGCGGTCGCCGGTCGGGGTGCCGAAACCATCGTCGAAGACGTGCCCCAGGTGGGAACCGCAGTTCGCGCACCGCACCTCGGTGCGGACGACGCCGAGGGAGGTGTCCTCGATGAGTTCGACGGCCTCGGGGCGCACCGACTCGTAGAAGCTCGGCCAGCCACAGCCGGAATCGAACTTCGTGCCGCTCTTGAAGAGCTCGGCGTGGCAGGCGCCGCAGGTATAGATGCCGGAGCGGCTCTCGTCGAGCAGCTCCCCGGTCCAGGCCCGCTCGGTGGCGGCCTGACGGAGTACGGCAAACTTCTCCGGCCCGAGTTCCGCGGCCCATTCAGCGTCTGACTTGGTGACTTCGTAGTCCATGGTTCATCCTTCCCATCGGGCGAGGGTGCAGCATAGTGAATACCGCAACCCTCCCAGCAAGCCTAAACTCAGCCCGGCCGGGCCGTATTCCGATTCCCGGGGCCGTTCAGCACTTTCACATCGAGGCACTCCCACGTCTGCCCGGGCACTTTCCTTCCCGGCCGCTGGACGACCCGCGTGGCCCAGCAAATCCATAGCCGACGCCAAATAGGATTCGAGCAGCGAATGGCGAGGTGAAAGAGGTGGATGGTGGACGGCGCACGTGACCCGGACCCCGCCGACTCCCCAGGCGGCCTGACCGACCGTGATCGCGGCATCCTGAGCTTCGAACGGCGCTGGTTCACCCACGCCGGGGCCAAGGAGCAGGCGATCCGCTCCGAGTTCGGCCTGTCCGCTGCCCGGTACTATCAACTATTGGGCGTTTTGATCGACTCTCCGCTCGCCCTGGCTCACGATCCCATGCTGGTGAAACGCCTGCAGCGGATGCGTGCAGCCCGGGCGCAGGCACGGGAGCGCCGGACAGTGCGCGCTCCGGAGCACCGAACCAGCCCCGCCCCGTAGGCGCAGCAGGATCTCGCACCCCGACGTTCCACCCATTCGCCCGCGACAAGAGGATCGACCCAGCCCCACAATGCCTCCCACCTATCCGAAAGACCGCTTCGACCACCTGCCGCACTCCCTCGAGCGAGTGGGCGCCCATCGCGCCCCCGGCAAGAAGGGACGTCACTGGGTCGCGTTCTGGTGGGCACTCGGAGCTACGGCCGTCCTCATCGGCCTCGGAGTCTTCGGGATGGCTTCACTCAGCAACAAGCTGAACATCGCGATCCCCGGCCTGTCGTCCAGCTCGGCGACCGACACGACAACGGCAACGGATGTGGCGTCGGCCGTCCCCACGGCCGTCGCGACGGTCGATCCGAGCCTCACCGTCACCGTGCTCAACGGCACGAAGGGCGCGGGCGTCGCCAAGGCCGCAGGGGATCTGCTCTCCAAGGCCGGCTGGACCGTCGGCGCACTCAGCAACGCGAGCACCGAAGACGTGACCAAGACGACCGTCTACTACGCCGACGCGACCCTCGAGGGGGCCGCCCGCGGAGTCGCGGCCTCGCTGCCGGGATCCACCGTGCTCCTCGCGAACGACTTCGCCACGTCGGGGGCGGATCTCACGGTCGTCGTCGGAGCCGACTTCGTTTCCAGCGCCGCACCCACCTCCTGACCTGCACTTCGACGCCGGTTCTATAACTCCATTCCGGGCCATTCGTCAACCCCCTTTCCTTCTTTTCGCGCTTCAGTACTCTTTGACTCAGGTCGCTCATCGAGTTCGTCCGGTTGCCCTCAGGGGCATCCGACCGGTCGGATCAGGTGGACGCAGTCACATGCGCCAGGCCCGGTACGGCCAACGGGCAGTAGCCGAAAATATCAGAGCACTGGGGAGTTACACATGGCGAACGGAACCGTCAAATGGTTCAACGCTGAAAAGGGTTTCGGCTTCATCACCGTCGACGGCGGCGGACAGGACGTCTTCGTCCACTATTCCGCCATTGACATGCACGGGTACAAGGTTTTGGAAGAGGGACAGCACGTCATCTTCGAACTGGGAACCGGGGCGAAGGGGCCACAGGCCGAGTCGGTACGTCCCGTCTAACCTGTAGAAATCAGGCGCACCCACATCAGGCACACCCAATCTCGGGGAACCCCCCGAGCCGCGCCGTATCCTTGATTTTGCCGCGTAGTGTGTGGGGCGTGACAGCGAAAAGAACTGCGACAATTCACGGGCGAAGCACGGCACGAATTTTTGGTGCCGTGCTTCTTCCATGCCTGCTTGTGGTGATGACGGCGTGCTCTGGAACCGAGCCGCCGACCACGGCGACGCCGACGTCGTCCGTGGAGCCCAGCACGGCTGCGGTCGATGCCCCGGCGCCACTGGCGATCGCACCGCTCCGCGGCACGATCGTGCCGGCCGGAAAGGCCGCGAACCCGTCCCTCGCGGTGAAGATCGACAACCACGAGGCCGCCAGACCCCAGATCTCCCTCGACCGAGCGGACATCGTCTTCGAGGAACTCGTCGAGGGCGGGCTGACCCGTTACGTCGGCGTCTGGCAGTCCGACATCCCCGACGCCATCGGCCCGGTGCGGTCGATCCGGCCGATGGACCCCGACATCATCACGCCGTTCGGCGGGATCGTCGCCTACTCCGGCGGGCAGCAGATCTTCGTCGACATGATGAAGGCCACACCCGTCATCAACTCCGTCTTCGACTACGACACGACCGGCCTGTTCTCCCGAGTCGCCGACAGGGAGGCCCCGCACAATGTCGTGCTCAAGGCCGCCGAACTCGTCGGGCGCAATGCCTCCGTCGCGCCACCGGTGCAGCAGTTCGCCTACGCGGGCTCGATCGCGGCATCGACCGCCGGGATCGACGGCAAGCCGATCACCCAGATCAACGGCCGATTCTCCGCAGCCCGGTATCCCGCCTGGAGCTGGGACACGGCCTCACAGAACTATTTGCGCTCGCAGGAGGGCACCCCCGACCTCGACACGACGGGCGCCCGTCGCGGTGCCACCAACGTTCTCGTGCTCCGGGTCGACATCGACGGCACCTACGGAGAGGTCCCCAAGACGGTCATGATCGGCTCGGGAGAAGGCTGGGCGTCCGCAGGGGGCAAGACCGTGCACGCCACGTGGTCGAAGGCCGGGCAGGCGGACCCGATCAGACTGATCGACGACAACGGGGTCACCATTCGCCTCGCTCCTGGCAATACCTGGATCGAACTGATCCCGAACGGCACCGGCTCCGTCGAACTCGTCCCGTAGCCTCGCGACGCTTCCCGGCGCTCACTTGCACTCTCGACCCCTGAGTGCCAGAATCGACTTGGCACTCTCTCCTTTTGAGTGCCAACCCATCACCGTTTTGGTAACGTCCGGGAGGGACGAGAAACACATATGGCAAAGATCATTGCTTTCAACGAAGAGGCCCGTCGCGGCCTTGAGCGTGGCCTGAACATCCTCGCTGACACGGTCAAGGTCACCCTCGGCCCGCGCGGACGTAACGTCGTATTGGAGAAGAAGTGGGGCGCCCCCACGATCACCAACGACGGTGTCTCGATCGCCAAGGAAATCGAACTCGACGACCCGTACGAGAAGATCGGTGCGGAACTCGTCAAAGAGGTCGCCAAGAAGACCGACGACGTCGCCGGCGACGGAACCACCACCGCGACCGTGCTCGCCCAGGCGCTCGTCCGCGAAGGCCTGCGCAACGTCGCGGCCGGCGCAGACCCGATCAGCCTCAAGCGCGGCATTGAAAAGGCCACCGCTGCGGTCATCGCAGAGCTGATCGCCAACGCCAAAGAGGTCGAGACCAAGGAAGAGATCGCGGCCACCGCATCCATCTCTGCCGGCGACGCCGAAATCGGCGCGATCATCGCCGAAGCCATCGACAAGGTCGGCAAGGAAGGCGTTGTCACCGTCGAGGAGTCCAACACCCTCGGCACCGAGCTCGAGCTCACCGAAGGCATGCGCTTCGACAAGGGCTTCCTCTCCGCGTACTTCGTGACCGACCCCGACCGTCAGGAAGCGGTCTTCGAAGACCCCTACATCCTGATCGTCAACTCCAAGGTCTCCAACATCAAGGACCTCCTCCCGATCGTGGACAAGGTCATCCAGACCGGCAAGCAGCTCCTCATCATCGCCGAGGACGTCGACGGCGAGGCCCTGGCCACGCTCGTTGTGAACAAGATCCGCGGCATCTTCAAGTCCGTCGCCGTCAAGGCTCCCGGCTTCGGCGACCGTCGCAAGGCCCAGCTGCAGGATATCGCCATCCTCACCGGTGGCCAGGTCATCTCCGAGGAGGTCGGCCTCAAGCTTGAGAACGTCACCCTCGACCTGCTCGGCAACGCGCGCAAGATCGTCATCACCAAGGACGAGACCACCATCGTCGAAGGCGCCGGAGACCCCGAAGCCATCGCCGGTCGCGTTCAGCAGATCCGCAACGAGATCGAGAACACCGACAGCGACTACGACCGTGAGAAGCTCCAGGAGCGTCTCGCCAAGCTCGCCGGCGGCGTCGCCGTCATCAAGGCCGGCGCAGCCACGGAGGTTGAACTCAAGGAGCGCAAGCACCGCATCGAGGACGCCGTCCGCAACGCGAAGGCAGCCGTCGAAGAGGGCATCGTCGCCGGTGGTGGCGTCGCCCTCATCCAGGCCGGCAAGACCGCTTTCGAGAAGCTCGAGCTCGTCGGAGACGAGGCGACCGGCGCGAACATCGTCAAGGTTGCCATCGACGCCCCGCTCAAGCAGATCGCCCTCAACGCGGGCCTCGAGCCTGGCGTCGTCGCCGACAAGGTGCGCAACCTGCCGATCGGTTGGGGCCTCAACGCCGCGACCGGTGAGTACGTTGACATGCTCCTCGCCGGCATCAATGACCCGGTGAAGGTCACCCGCTCCGCGCTGCTCAACGCCGCGTCGATCGCCGGACTGTTCCTCACCACCGAGGCCGTTGTCGCCGACAAGCCGGAGAAGAACGCTGCTCCCGTCGGCGACCCGTCCGGCGGAATGGACTTCTAAGTCCACCCTGCTCGATAGCTAGTCCGCTTCACCGCTTCACCGCTGACAGGGCGTCTCCTCCGGGAGGCGCCCTGTTTTCGCGTCCAGCGGGCGCCGCTACCGGGCGAAGAGCCGCGCGTTGGCCTGCTCGATCTCGGCATACTGCTGACCGGCCTGGTTGAGCGCCTGGCCGAGGCTTTCCGCGCTCTGCGCAACCTGCTGCTGGGTCGCCCGCCAGTCCGTCACGGCGGCCTGGAACGCGGCGGCGGCCTGCCCGGTCCACGAACCCTCCAGCCCGGTCAGCTGGCCGAGCAGCGCGGCGACCTCCGCCTGGATCCTCCCGAGCGTCGCCCTGGCCGTCGTCGTGGTGCTGAGCACGAGTTCACTGTCTACCTGGTACCGGGGCATGCGCAGTCCTTTCGAAGGGTGAGCTGCCACCGTAAGGCGGATGCCGCGCGCGGCCGACGAGCGTGTCCCGGCTGGGGACAACGCGCCGATACCGTTGCCCGTTGAGGAGCCGCCGGGGCTACCGACCAGGGGATGCGGGCTACGGGGTCGGGGTGATCGAGAGGCGCTGCGGCGCGTTCGGGGACTCGGCGAGCGGGAACCAGACCCGGAAGGTCGCGCCGCCACCCGGGGTCTCGACGACCTGGACGGTGCCATTGTGGCTTGCGACGATCGACGCGACGATCGCCAGGCCGAGTCCACTTCCTCCGGTCTCGCGCGCGCGGGAGGTGTCGGCGCGCCAGAAGCGCTGGAAGATCTTGTCCCGGATCTGAGGCGGGATGCCCTCGCCGTGGTCGATCACGGCGACGGATGCGCGCTGGTTCCGCCGGTCGACGGCGATCTCGAGCTCGATGGGACTGTCGGCCGGGCTGAAGCGCAGGGCGTTGCCCATCAGGTTGGTGATGACCTGGCGGATCTTGTTCTCCTCGGCCATGACGATGGCGGGGAGCGTGTCGGTCGGCGCGGCGGCCGGCAGGGGCTGCGGGAGGACCGCGACGGCATCCGCTTTACGGGGGCGGCGGGTGCGCAGTCGCGCGAGCGTCGCTCCCGCGAAGGAAACGGTGGTCGGATGCGGCACGGCAACGGCCTCGACGGCCCGCTCGGGGACCGTCACGAAGGTGGAGGTCGGGACCTCGCCCGTGGAGTGCGCGAGGTCGATCGCGGGGGCCAGAGGCGCCACGGGCGCCTCGTCGGTGTCGGGAGCCTTCGCCACGACCGTGATGGTACGGCCGGGGGAGGAGGCCATCGCGTCGAGGGCGGCATCGCGGGCGAGGGGGAGCAGATCGACGGGGGTGAGGGCGAGCGGCTTCGTCTCGTCGAGACGGGCGAGTTCGAGGAGGTCCTCGACGAGACCGCCCATCCGGATCGCCTCCTTCTCGATGCGCTCCATCGCCTGGGCGACCTCTTCCGGCGTCTGCAGTGCACCCATCCGGTAGAGCTCGGCGTAGCCGCGTACGGACACGAGCGGGGTGCGGAGTTCGTGGCTCGCGTCGCCGACGAAGCGGCGCATCTGGTCGATCGTGCGGGCCCGTTCCTTGAAGAGGCGGTCGATCCGGCTGAGCATGGTGTTGAGGGAGCGGTTGAGCCGGCCGACTTCGGTGTTGGGCGTGGCACCGCCGAGCCGCTGGCTGAAGTCGCCGTCCGCTATCGCCGCGGCCGTGCGTTCCACCTCACGCAAGGGGGCGAAGGTACTCGTCACGAGCAACCGGGTGATCAGGCCGCCCAGGAGAACGACGCCCAGGCCGAAGCCGAGAAAGATCGTGAGGTAGGTGCCGACGGTGTTCTCGGCCGTCTTGAGCGAGACCGCCATGACGAGCGTGCCGTAGGTGCCGTGGACATTGGTGACGAGCGGCACCGCGACCGCGAGGAATTCGGTGTCGTGTGAGGCGTCCTGCAGGCGCATGGTCTGCCCGTTGAGTGCGTTGACCGACTGCAGGTCGAGGGGCATGGTGACCTGCGGCAGTTCGCGGGCGGGCACGTCGGTCCACGACTGGTAGCGGAGGTCGCCGTTCTCGTCGTACAGGGCGACGAAGTAGTCGGACGGCACGACGGTGCCGGTGTTCTGCCCGAGCGCATTCGCGGTGTACGCGACGGACGTCGTCTGGGCATCCGCCTGCAGTTGCGCGTCGACCTGCTGGATCACGTACTGGCGGAGCATGGCCATCGTGCCGATCCCGGAGACCAGAAGACCGAGCGTGAGCATGAGAACGGTCACGCCGGTGATCTTGGACCTGAGGGATATGCGGTTCCACCGCTCCGTAAGTGACTGATGCATCAGGCGGCCAGTCTATTTGCGCAGTCTGGGACTATGCCTTGGCAGCCTTGAGCATGTAGCCGAACCCGCGCTTGGTCTGGATCAGCGGCTCGGAGGAGTGCGCGTCGACCTTGCGGCGCAGGTACGAGATGTAGGACTCCACGATGCCGGCGTCGCCGTTGAAGTCGTATTCCCAGACGTGGTCGAGGATCTGCGCCTTCGAGAGCACCCGGTTCGGGTTGAGCATCAGGTACCGGAGCAGCTTGAACTCGGTCGGGCTGAGCTCGATGGGCTCTTCGCCGACGAGGACCTCGTGGGTGTCCTGGTCCATGGTCAGTTCGCCGGCACGGATGACGGCGTCTTCGTCGGCGTGCATCGTGCGGCGGAGGATGGCCTTGATCCTGGCCACGATCTCGTCGAGGCTGAACGGCTTGGTCACGTAGTCGTCGCCGCCGACTGTGAGGCCGGTGATCTTGTCTTCGGTGTCGTCCTTGGCGGTGAGGAACAGGATCGGCGCCGTATAGCCGGCGGAACGGAGGCGTTTGGTCACGCCGAAGCCGTTCATGTCGGGAAGCATGACGTCGAGGATGATCAGGTCGGGTTCCTCTTCGAGCACGGCGGAGATCGCCTGTGCTCCGTTGCCGACGGCCCGCACGGCGAAGCCGGCGAAGCGCAAGCTGGTGGTGAGGAGATCCCGGATGTTGGGCTCGTCGTCGACAATAAGAATGCGGGGGCCATCAGTCATTGGACCAGTATCTGCGCGTTAGCTGGGCCTTTGCTGGGAGTGGTCGGTGCGGTCTGAGCGTGGGTAGATTGTGTGTGGGGTGCGGAGCCGCCGGGGCGACTCTGACGCGGATGCCGAGACGGATTCGAACGGGAGAACACCATGAAGAGCGCAACATACGTGATCGTCGGGGCCGGCCTCGCCGGGGCTCGCGCGGCCGAGGCGCTCCGCGCCGAAGGCTTCGACGGACGAGTCGTCCTGCTCGGCGAGGAGGCCGAGTACCCGTACATCCGGCCGCCGCTGTCCAAGGATTTCCTAGCCGGGACATCCGCCCGTGACTCGATCGACGTGCACCCGACGGACTGGTACGCCGCCCAGGACATTGAGGTCGTGCGGGGTCGCGCGGTCACGGCGCTCACCCTCGACGCGCGGCAGCTGACCTTCGCCGACGGTAAGACGCTCCGCTACGACCGGCTCCTGCTCGCGACCGGCGCGACCGCCCGGCCGTTCCCCGGATCCGGGGGAGACCTGGCGGGCGTGCACCTCCTGCGCACCGTGGGAGACTCGGCCCGGCTGAAGGCCGCGCTCGCGCCAGGGGGCCGCAGGGTCGTCGTGATCGGGGCCGGCTGGATCGGCCTCGAGGTCGCGGCGGCCGCTCGCGGCTACGGCAACGACGTGACGGTGCTCGGCCAGGGCGCCGTGCCGCTGCAGCGTGCGGTCGGCGCGGAGATCGGCGCGGTCTTCGCGGCGCTCCACAGGGCCAACGGGGTCGACCTCCGGATGGAGACCGGCGTGTCCGAGATCCTCGGCACGGACGGGAAGGTCACCGGAGTCCGGCTCCATGCGGAGGCGGACGGGACCCCGGACGGGCAGGCCGGAGAGGTCGTGCCCGCGGACGTCGTCGTGGTCGGGATCGGTGCGACACCCAACACGCGGCTCGCTCTCGACGCCGGGCTCGAGGTCGCAGACGGCATCGTCGTCGACGCCGCCTTCCGTACCAACGAGCCAGGGGTCTTCGCGGTCGGTGACGTCGCAAGCGTGTTCCATCCGGTTCTCGGACACCATCTCCGGGTCGAGCACTGGGCCAACGCCGAAAACGCCGGCCGGGCCGCCGCGCTCTCCATGCTCGACCGCGCGGTGAGTTACGAGGAGATTCCCTACTTCTACACCGATCAATTCGACCTCGGAATGGAATACTCGGGGTATGGCGATTTGGCGGGAAATGCGGAGCTGGTGTTCCGCGGTGACCGGGCATCCCGCGAGTTCATCGCGTTCTGGGTCGCAGACGGTCGCGTGGTCGCGGGCATGAACGTGAATGTCTGGGAGGTCAACGGCTCCGTCCAGAACCTGATCAGGTCGCGCGTGCGTGTCGACGTGTCCGCGCTGCGGGACGAATCCCGCAGCCTCGACAGCCTCCTCGGCCCGGCGGGCGCCCAGACGCCGGGGGTCGGTTCCTGATGCCGGGGCACAACGCCGCGCTGCCCGCGCTGATCCACCCGCGCCGCGTGATCGGCGGCCGCGAATTCGATTTCGACCGCGAGGTCGCGGTCATGGCGATCATCAATCGCACTCCGGACTCGTTCTTCGACCAGGGCGCAACGTTCGCCCTGGACAAGGCCGTCGCAGCCGCGCTCCAGGCGATCGCCGATGGCGCGGACTGGGTCGACATCGGCGGGGTCAAGTTCGCGCCCGGTCCTCCGGTCCCCGTCGAACAGGAGATCGACCGTGTCGTCCCGGTCGTCCTGGCGCTGCGCGGCGCCGGCGCGGTCATTTCCGTCGATACGTTCCACCCGGCCGTTGCACGTGCGGCGATCGAGGCCGGCGCCGACGTCATCAACGACACCACCGGCATCCACGACCCGCTGATGGCGGACGTCGTCGCGGACAGCGACGCCACGCTCGTCGTGACGCACAGCCTCGCACGCCCGCGGATGCCGCACCCGGCCCCGCGGTACGGCGACGTGGTTACCGAGGTCGCCGAGTTCCTGCGGGAGCGCACCGAGCTTGCGCTGTCCCGCGGGATTCCGGCGGAGCGGATCATCATCGATCCGGGCCACGACCTCAACAAGAACACCCGGCACTCGCTTGAGCTCACCCGGCGCCTGCCCGAAATCGCCGCTCTCGGCTACCCGACCCTGGTCGCGGTCTCCAACAAGGACTTCATCGGCGAGACCCTGGGCCGAGCCCGTGACGAACGCGTCGAGGGTTCACTCGCCGCCGCCGTCTTCAGCATCATGCAGGGCGCCCGGATCGTGCGGATGCACAACGTGCGCGCCGCCGTGGACGCCGTTCGGATGACCGAGGCGATCCTGGGCTTCCGCGAACCGGCGTACGAGCGCCACAACCTGGCCTGAGCGATGACTGACTTCAGCCAGGCTGCACTCCTGGACGCCTATCGGATCGATGACAGGACCGCCCCGCGGCTGCGCGTCAACTTCATCGCGAGCCTCGACGGCGCTGCGACCCACGACGGCCTGAGCGGTGGCCTGAATAACGCTGACGACAAACTCGTCTTTGATACGCTCCGATCCCTCACAGACGTGATCCTGGTCGGGGCCGGCACGGTCCGCGCCGAGGGCTACGGCGGCATCCGCCTGAATGCCGCCGCGGAGGTCTGGCGCGTCGCGCACGGGCTGCCGCCGCAGCCGCGGATCGCGGTCGTGAGCGGGCGGCTGGACCTGGACGCCGGGCATCCGCTCTTCACCGACGCCGCGACGCGCCCGATCGTCATCACGCACGCGGGGTCATCGGCCGAGAAACGCGCCGACCTCGAGGCCGTGGCCGATGTACTCGTCTGTGGGGTGGCCGAGATCGATCTCCCGCTGGCTCTCCGCGAGCTTGCGGCGCGGGGCCTGCGGCAGGTGCTCTGCGAGGGTGGTCCGAGCCTGTTCGGGGCTCTGATCGCCGCCGATGCGGTCGACGAACTCTGCCTGAGCCTGAGCCCGGTGCTCGAGGCGGGCACTTCTGGCCGGATCGCGCACAGCGCCGCGACCGCATCGCGCGCGATGCGCCTGGGTCACGTGCTCACCGCCGGCGACATGCTCTTCCTGCGCTACACCCGCCCGGCGGTCTGACCGATTCCGTCGAACGGTTCGTTCAGCGGATGCCGGCGGCGGCCTCGCCGATGAGAGCGTCGGTGTCAAGGTTGTTCGCGTCGAGGATGGTGTAGCTGTACCCCTGCTCCGCAAGGAAGCGCTGGCGGTTCTGGGCGAAGTCCTGGTCGACGGTGTCGCGTGCGACGAGCGTGTAGAAGTTCGCGGCGAGGCCGGATTCCTTCGGGCGGAGCAGCCGGCCGAGGCGCTGCGCCTCTTCCTGGCGGGAGCCGAACGACCCGGAGACCTGGATGGCCACGGTCGCCTCCGGCAGGTCGACGGAGAAGTTCGCGACCTTGGAGACGACGAGGAGGTTCTCCTCACCGACCCGGAAGGCCTGGTAGAGCCGTTCGCGTTCGTCGACGGGAGTGGCCCCGGTGAGCTTCGGGGCATGGAGCGCCTCGGCGAGTTCATCGATCTGGTCGAGGTACTGGCCGATCACGAGGATTCGCTCGCCGGGGTGCTTGTCGACGAGGCGCTTGACCACGTCGAGCTTGGCGGGGGCGGTCGCTGCGAGGCGATACCGCTCGTCGTCCGCTGCGGCGGCATAGGTGAGCCGCTCGGACTGCGGCAGGTCGATCCGCACCTCGTAGCAGGACGCGGGGGAGATGAAGCCCTGTGCCTCGATTTCCTTCCACGGTGCGTCGAACCGCTTGGGGCCGATCAGGCTGAACACGTCGCCCTCGCGGCCGTCCTCGCGCACGAGCGTCGCGGTGAGGCCGAGCCGGCGGCGTGCCTGCAGTTCGGCCGTGAGCTTGAAGACCGGTGCGGGAAGGAGGTGCACCTCGTCGTAGATGACGAGGCCCCAGTCCATCGCGTCGAGGAGCTCGAGGTGGGCGTACTCACCCTTCCGCTTCGCGGTGAGGATCTGGTACGTCGCGATCGTGACGGGCTTGACTTCCTTGACCTGCCCCGAGTACTCGCCGATCTCGTCCTGGGTCAGCGTAGTGCGTTTGAGCAGCTCGTCGCGCCACTGCCTGGCCGAGACCGTGTTGGTGACCAGGATGAGGGTATTGGTCTTCGCGGTCGCCATTGCTCCGGCGCCCACGAGGGTCTTGCCCGCTCCGCAGGGCAGCACGACGACTCCGGAACCGCCGTCGAAGAAGCTCGCCACGGCCTTGTTCTGGTAGTCGCGCAGCGCCCAGCCGTTCTCGAGCAGCGCGATGTCATGCGGGGTGCCCGGCGTGTACCCGGCGAGGTCCTCTGCCGGCCAGCCGAGCTTGACGAGCTCCTGCTTGAGCTGGCCTCGGGCCCAGGGTTCGACGAGGAAGGAATCGGGGGTCGGGTGGCCGATCAGGAGGGGGGCGATCCGTTTGGCTCCGGAGATCTCCATCAGCACAGCCCGGTCGTTGCTCTGCAGGACGAGCTGGCCCTCGTCGTCGCGTTCGATGATCAGGCGGCCGTAGCGTCCGACGGTCTCCTCGATGTCGATCCGCACGGTCTGGGGGATCGCGAACTTGGAGTACTTCTCGAGGGTCGCGAGCATGTCCGAGGCGCCGTGTCCGGCTGCGCGGGCGTTCCAGAGGCCGAGCCGGGTGATCCGGTAGGTGTGGATGTGCTCAGGGGCCCGTTCCAGCTCGGCGAAGACGGCGAGGTCATGGCGCGCATCTTCGGCGAGGGGGTGGGCGACTTCGAGCAGAACCGTGCGGTCGCTCTGGACAATCAGTGGGCCATCAGACATAGCCGTTAATCCTACGCCCGCACGGCTGGGAGGCTCCTATCGGGCGACCCCCGCTTATGGGGCGGGAGTGATGCTGATGATGCTCGAGAGCGGCAGGGTGCGTTCGATGTCGGCCCGGCGGTCCCTCGCGCGGAACCGGCCGCCGCCGACGCTCGCCGGTTCGAGCAGGTAGTCGACGACGACCCCGCCCGGCATGGCAATGCTGACAATGACGGTCTGCTTGGACTTGATCGCCGAATCGAGCTGACGGGCGAGCCAGGCATCGGCGGCGACGTCTTCGCCGCCGTCCGCGGCGCGGAGCTTTTCGACCAGGATGAGGGCGAGGTCTGGAGCCTCCGGGGGGAGGACCCGGGCGAGCTGGTGTCTGCGGAGGTGCAGGATCTCGCCGTCGGCGCCCTCCGCCGCGACGGGGTACTTGGCGTCGTTGAGCGCCCAGAACACCACGTCGGAGGTGAACCGGCTCGTGAGGCGGTGGGCATCCGCGCGGACGAGCCCGAGCGGGCTGAGCGTCTGGTCGACGGCGAGGGTGCCGAGGAGCTCTTCATCGTCTGAACGGACGTAGCTCCGGCTGAGCGCGGTCGGTGCGGCCCCTTCGCCGACCCGGATCCGTCCGTACCGGCCGGCGGACTCCCGGATCAGGTACTCGATGGGCTGCGGGATGCCGGTGAGCGAGATCGTGCGCAGGAAGTCGACGAGCGATTCTGCGGTTTCCCCCGAGGCGAGTGCCCGGTTGACCGACGTCGCCGAGATTCGATAGCTGAGGGCGAGTTCGCGGCTCTCGACGTCGGCGAGGCCACGGAGCCGGGCGTCGATCGAGGGAGCGAGCGGGCCGGGGGAGACGATCGAGAGGTCGTTCTGCAGGTAGACCGCCCCGACCTCCGCAGGCAGGGAGGCCCCGATCGTGGCGATGGCGCCCTCGAGGTCTTCGGCGAGGACCGCGGCGCCGGCCGGGCTCGTGGTCTGGTGTGCGGTGATGCCGATCAGCTCGGCGTCGCGGGCGAACTCGGTGACGCGGGTGTCCATCCATTCGCCGCCGGCTGGGTAGAGCCAGGTCACGAAGCTGCGCAGTCCCTCGCCCCAGGAGACGCCGGGGCGGTGCGCGAGGATGCTGCGCACGTCGGCGGGCAGTGCCGCCTGCCAGGAGCCGGCCAGGGCCGCCCAGCGGTGCGCGGTGCCCTCGAGGAGCCAGGCCTCGCCCGCCTCCGTCTCGTTCCAGTACCCGGTCGAGTGCGCGATGAGCTGCGCCCTGGCCGCAGTCGCGACGTAGGTCGCGACGGCTTCGAGTTCGACGCCCATGACCGACGAGAGGCGCTTGGTGTCCGGCAGGCCGAGTCCGCCCCGGCTGAGCTCGCGCACGGGCTCGCGGGAGAGCTCGGTGACAAGCTCGGCGATCGAGGAGACCGCCGCGAACGCGCGTTCGGCAGCGAGGCGATCGGTGAAGCGGCTGTCGGTCGCGATGACCGTCGCCAGCGCGGAGGGGGCGGGTATGGACGCAAGCTCGAGAGCGGACGGCAATCCGAGGTCGGGCCAGGTCGCCAGGTGCTCGGCAACGGCCGGATAGACCCGGAGGCCGTCGTCGGAGAGGAGTGCGAGCATGAGTTCGTCGAGGACGGCCGCGCGGGCGGCGACATCCGCTCGGGTGACGGGCAGTCCGCCGAGCTCGGTGAGGCGGGAGGTGAGTGCATCGAGGCTGATGGCTCCGCTGGACGCGCCTGCGGTGTCGGTCGTTTCGTCCGGCGCCTCGGTGGCCGCGATCGCCAGCACGGCCAGGGTCGAACGGTCCAGCCTGGAGAGCGCTGCCTGGACCGCGGCCGGGTTCAGCAGGGCTTCGGCGAGGTCGAAGAAGTCACGGATTCCGTGGGCTGCGATCGCGCGGACTTCGATCGTGCGGCGCAACGCCGCGTCGTCGAGGGCACGAAGGCGTGAGGCGAGCGTCAGCACGGCGTTACTTCCCGTTCTGTCGTGCCTCGCGAGCGCGGCGGACGGTGGTCGTCACCAGGAGAACGATGATCAGGATGAATCCAATCGGCAGCCCCACGAGCGGGAGTGCGAGGATCGCGGGCCAGACACCCTGGCCGAAGCCGTTGTTGGCGCCGGCGCCGAGCCAGGTGCCGATGATGACGGTGAAGAACGCGAGAATCGACAGGCCGACGGTGGCGGCGACCATATAGGCGAGAATGCGTTCCGGCCGGCCGGCGGCATGTGGAGTTTGATTGGTCACAGTGTCAAGGATACGGGGCGGCGACGGGTGCAACCGAATAAGCTGGGTGCGGTTGGCGCGCATGTCGCGCGCCCGGAATTCAGCGAGGTCCAGATGCCCACCGGCAAGGTCAAGTTCTACGACGAGGAGAAGGGTTTTGGCTTCATCAGTTCCGATGACGGCCAGGAGGTCTTTCTCCACGCTTCTGCGCTGCCCACCGGAGTGACGGTCAAGCCAGGAACGAAGCTCGAATTCGGCATCGCCGATGGCAAGCGCGGCGCCCAGGCGCTCTCCGTGCGCATCATCGAAGCGCCGCCGAGCCTCGTCAAGCTCAGCCGCAAGCCCGCAGACGACATGGCGATCATCATCGAGGACCTCGTCAAGGTACTCGACGGCATCGGTGCAAGCCTGCGTCGCGGCCGTTACCCCGACAGCGCCCACAGCCACAAGATCGCCGCAATGCTTCGCAAGGTCGCAGAGGAACTCGATGCCTGAGCAGACCGAAGACACCACACTCGACGTCCTGACCGTCGACGCCGAGACCGTCGACGCCGGGTCCGTCGAGACCGATTCTCCGGCAGCGGATGCCGTTCCGACCGACGAGACACTCGTCGCGGCCGTCGAGGTGGCCAGGGCTGCTCTGCTCACCTTCACGCCGGAAGACACCATCGGCGAGCCCCTCGGGCATGTCGTCGAGGGCGACCGGGTCGTGTCGCTGCTCTTCGACTGCACGATGACCGGGTACCCGGGCTGGCGCTGGACGGTGACGCTCTCGCGCATCGACGGGGAGTCCGTGCCGCAGGTGCTCGAAACCGAGCTCACGCCGGGAGACGAGGCCCTCGTCGCGCCCGAGTGGGTGCCGTGGTCTGATCGTCTCGCCGACTACCGCACGGCCCAGGACCTGGCTGCAGCGACGGCGGCCGCCGACGCCCTCGACGATGACGATGACGATGACGATGACGATGACGACGATGATGACGATGATGATGACGACACCGATGACGACGACACCGACGACACCGACGACACCGACGACAACGCTGACGCTGACGTCGACGACGACGATGACGATGATGACGAAGAAGACGACGACATCGACCCGGATGACATCGACGAGGACGAATAGCGTCTGACGCATCGCCCCTGACGAGGAGCGTCTGACAAGAGCGGGCGAGGAACTACCGGCGCCTCAGGCGGAGCCAGGCCAGCCCGGCGAGGCCGATGCCGACCCCGGCAACCGCGCACCACATCCACCAGCCGAGCCCGCGGGCCGCGAGTTCGCCCTGGAAAACCAGGGCGAAACCCGCGGCCACGAGCCAGGCGAGGGCTCCGATCAGGATCGGCGTGCGCGCATCCGTTTTCGCCGGCTCAGGATCGGGCCGGCGCTCGCTGTCTTTCAGCCAGAGGCGCACGTGGATCGTTACTTGCCCAGGTTGGCGACGACGAATTCGATGGACTTGACCAGCTGGCGCACATCGTTCGGTTCGATCGCCGTGAACGTCGCGACGCGCAGCTGGTTGCGGCCGAGCTTGCGGTACGGCTCGGTGTCGGAGATGCCGTTCGCGCGCAGCGTCTTGGCGACGGCGGAGGCGTCGATCGCGTCATCGAAGTCGATCGTCGCGACGACCTGCGAACGGTGGTCGGGGTTGACGACGTACGGCGTCGCGTAGTCGACGGTCGCGGCCCAGTCGTAGAGCACCGAGGAGGACTCGCGGGTGCGCGCGGAGGCCCAGGCGAGGCCGCCGTTGCCGTTGATCCAATCGAGCTGGTTCTCGATCAGGAGCAGGGTGGCCACGGCCGGGGTGTTCAGGGTCTGGTTGAGGCGCGAGTTGTCGATCGCGTTCTTCAGGCTGAGGAACTCCGGGATGTACCGACCGCTCGCGGCGATCTGCTCGACGCGCTCGATGGCCGCGGGGGAGAAGAGGGCCATCCAGAGGCCGCCGTCGGAGGCGAGGTTCTTCTGCGGGGCGAAGTAGTACGCATCCGCCTGGTCGGCGGCGTAGTCGATGCCTGCGGCGGCGCTCGTGGCGTCGATGACGGTCAGGGCTCCGGCGTCTCCGTGCACGCGCGAGACGGGTGCCATGACACCCGTCGAGGTCTCGTTCTGCGGCCAGGCGTACACGTCGACGCCCTCGGTCGGGACGGCCTCGCTGCGCGAGCCCGCCGGGGCCTTGATAACGTCGGGTGCTTCGAGGAACGGTGCGCTCGCCGCGGCAGCGAACTTGCCGCCGAACTCACCGAAGACGAGGTTCTGGGCCTTCTTGGAAATAAGGGAGAACGCGGCGGCGTCCCAGAACGCGGTGGACCCGCCGTTGCCGAGGACGACTTCATAGCCTTCCGGAGCGCGAAGCAGCTCCGCGAGGCCGGTTCGGACCCGGCCGACCAGGTTCTTCACCGGCGCCTGACGGTGGGAGGTGCCGATAATGGACGTGCCAGATTTAAGGAGGTACTCGAGCTGTTCCTGACGGACTTTGGACGGGCCGCAGCCAAATCGTCCGTCAACGGGCAAGAGTTCGGAGGGAATTATCAGATTCGACATGAGGTGATTCTAACGACCCCTAACACGGCGATAAGGTTGTGACGCACACGGAGGCACTGGGAGGCCGGCGATGACTGATCTGATCGACACGACCGAAATGTATCTCCGCACCATCCTCGATCTGGAGGAGGAAAGCATCGTCCCCCTCCGGGCCCGGATCTCCGAACGATTGGGCCATTCCGGCCCGACCGTTTCGCAGACCGTCGCGCGCATGGAGAGGGACGGGCTCGTCGTCGTTTCCGGCGACCGCCACCTCGAACTCACGATCAACGGCCGCCGCAAGGCCGTGCACGTCATGCGCAAGCACCGCCTCGCCGAACGTCTGCTGAGTGACGTGATCGGCCTCGAATGGGAATTCGTCCACGACGAGGCCTGCCGGTGGGAGCACGTCATGAGTGAGCAGGTCGAACGCAAAATCCTGGAGATGCTCGGGCACCCCACCGAGTCACCGTATGGCAACCCGATCCCCGGGCTCGACGAATTGGGCGACTCGCCCGCCGTCGCATTCATGGCCGGAGTGACGAACCTCGTCGAGGTCGTCGCCGGCTCCACGACGCCGGTGACCGCAGTCATCCGCCGCCTCGGCGAACCCGTGCAGTTCGACCCGGAGCTGCTCGCCCAGCTCAAGAACGCCGGCGTGATGCCGGGCAATTCGGGGGTCTTCTCCGCACTCGGTTCCTACGTCCTCGTCGAGGTCGCGGGGTTCGACGAGGGTCTCGAACTGCCCAACGAAGTCGCGAGCCACATCTTCGTGACCACCCCGATCGCCGGGCTGTAACCGCCCGTTCCGCGCGGCAGAATCCGAGCGGATGCGGGGTTTTTGCCGCTCCGTGGCGGACCGTTTCGTTACGCGTTCGTTATTAAATCGTCACCAAGGGGTGACAAACGGAGAAACCTCACGTACTGTCGGACGAGTCCCACAGGCCAGAACCGGCCGCCGGGCTCGAAACAGGACGTCTCCATTCCCGTCTCCTGTTTCGGAAAACACATGCGACCAACGCATTGGACGGGGCAACTCCCTAGTGTTGTCGAGGCGCCGGAGGTAAACACTTTGGCCGAAGACTTAGGTAGAAGACTGTCCCGTCGAGGTTCCACCCCGGCTCCCGCACGGCCGGCCCCGACGCCGGTGCGGCGTGAAGAGGCCCCCACTCGTGGGATCTTCGCCCGCCCGTCGCGCCGACACGGCGCCATCGCCAACATCGTGATGATGACCCTGGCAGGCGGACTCGTCGCCACCATGGCTATCCCCGCCTATGCCTTTGCGCCGAGTTCTCCCGGAACGGATGCCGCGCACGGCACGACGGCATCCACGGCCCTCACCCGGTCGGGTGCCCAAACACTCACCGTCGCCGACCAGGCCTCGACCGTCAGCGTAGCCCGCGACGGCTTCAGCGCCACGACGCCCGAAGAGATCGCCGCGGCCAAGGCTGCGGCTGCTGCGGCTGCGGCGGCGGCAGCCGCCGAAGCGCGTCGCGTCGCCGCGGCCGCCTCCATGACGACGTATGCAGCCGCGTATTCGGGGCCGTTGGTCTCCGACTTCCTGGCGAACCCGTCCTACCCGACGTTCAGCCTCGCATCCGTCTATAACGTCGGCCTGCAGTATCAGGGCGTTCCCTATGTCTACGGTGGGTCCACCCCGGCCGGTTTCGACTGCTCCGGCTTCGTCATGTACGTCTATGCCCAGTTCGGGATCAGCCTGCCGCATTCCGCCGCGGGCCAGGGCGCCGCGGGCACCCGGATCTCCCTCGCCGATGCGCAGCCGGGCGACCTGGTCATCATGGATGGTCACGACGGCATCTACGCCGGTAACGGCAATATCCTGCACGCACCCTATGAGGGGGCTGCCGTTCGGGTGCAGCCCCTCTGGACGAGCTCGTACTACATCGTCCGCCTCGGCATCTGAAGCGCCTCGACGGAGCTCCGCCCGGCGGGAATGCCTGCTACCTCGCCGGGCGGCGCTGATGTGAACAATGCGTAACAGCTTGCCCACGATGCGTTGCGACTGCTGCGCGGCGTGTCGCTTGTGAGTTAACCTGATGCTCTGTAGTACTGCGAGTTTTTTGGGAGAGCCAATGCGCGAGCGATGCACGATCCACACCATGGATGTGCGCTGCCGCTTTGCGCTGCGGCACGGCAGTCAAACATGTCTGAGTTGCGCGTGTTCTCGCGTTGCAGCCCGTCGGGCGTTGTCATTGTGACAGCGCCCTTTTTGTTTGCCCGTTTGCTTCCATCTCTTGGTGCGAGGGAGTAGATCGAATGGCTGGAAGCCGTCCAGCCCTTTTCGAAAGGGAACGCATGCGCACACTTGTCCTGAACGCGGGCTACGAGCCCCTTGCCGTGGTCTCGTTCAAACGGGCCATCGTGCTGGTCATGAATCAGAAGGCCACCATCGTGGCCGCCGACCAGGCCCATCCGGTCTGGGCGACGACCGGTTCGTGGGACCGGCCCAGCGTGATCATCCTCACCCGGTACGTGCATCTGCCGCGTTCGCGTTCGCTGCCGGTGAGCCGGCGAGGGGTGCTTCGTCGCGACGACCACCGCTGCGCATACTGCGGCCGGGCCGCCAACACGATCGACCACGTGCAGCCGCGCTCCCGCGGCGGTCGCGACAGCTGGGACAACCTCGTGGCCTGCTGTCTGCGCTGCAACAACATCAAGAGCGACCGCACTCCCGCCGAGATGGGCTGGGACCTGCTGTTCCACCCGAAGATCCCGATCGGCTCGAGCTGGGTGGTGCGTGGCGTCGAACGCCCGCTGCCGCAATGGGACGAATTTCTCGCGCCAGCCGCCTGATCAGGCAATGTAACGGATGTGTAACGCCGGGGGTGACTTCTCTGACGGTTTCCCCTAGGGTGGGAGGAACCCGAACGATACGCCACGATCCAGAGGAATACTTTTGCCCGAGTCTGGCGTGTCCGATTCCGTAGCGAGCCCCGAGGTTTTTCTCACTCGTCGCGAACTGCGCGCTCAGCGCGAGGCGCTTCCGGCTTTGAGCCCGGCGACGGAGCAATTCCTCGCCCCGAAGCCCGAGTCTGTCGTCGTTCCCACGGCGAAGCCGCGGAGCCGTTTTTCGGTCTCGTCACCGAAGCCCGTCGGTCGCTTCCCACGCAAGCGGCGGCATCCGGTCAAGATCGCCATCGCCGTGCTTGCCATCCCGGCCATTTTCCTCACCGCGGCACTTCCCGCCTACGCCTTCACCCCGCGCGCAGCCGGTGACCTGACGAGCGCCACCCAGTCCTCGGTAAACAAGAGCGTGCAGGGCCTCACCGTCGCAGCGGCGGCGACAGCGGTCACTGTGTCGCGTGACGGCTTCGCCGCCACCACGAAAGAGCAACTGGCCGCCCAGGCGCTCGCGGCCAAGAAGGCCCTCGCTGCACAGCAGGCCGCCTCCGCTCGTGCCGCGTCCGCCGCTTTCGCCGTCTATGGTGTGCGTGCGGAGGGTGATGACTACCCCTGGTACAACATGCCCACTGAGTCGCAGGGCGGTGGCCTGTCCCCGCTCAGCTACTACTACCGCGAGTGTGTCGACTTCGTGGCCTGGCGCCTCAACCGCGACGCCGGCTCGACAGGTTCCTCCTGGCGCTGGACCTGGAACAGCCTGACCCCCGGCGGCGGCAACGCGAGCGCCTGGGCGAGCGCTTGGTCCAACCACGGCTGGACCACGAGCAAGACCCCGGTCGTCGGCGCTGTCGCGTGGTTCAACTACAACCACGTCGCCTATGTGCAGTCGATCGGCAGTGACGGATCCGTCGTGCTCGAGGAGTACAACTGGATGGGCAGCCACTCGTATCACAAGCGCACGGTGTCGCCCAGCGATGTCGCGCTGTTCCTGTACCCGCCCGCGTAATCCCGATCGGGCTCGCACCAGCTAAACTTTGACAGCCAGCCTCTGTAGCTCAACGGAAGAGCAGTTCCGTCCTAAGGAAACGGTTGGGGGTTCGAATCCCTCCAGGGGCACACTATTCCGGTCCGAAACGGGCCTAATCGGCGTTTTCAGTCAGTTCAACAAACGATATCCGCCGCTTCTCTCTGCTTCCTTGCGTGTACTCATGTGCGTACCAAATAGGGAATGGTTTGGCCGAGTCGGCAAGCCCATGCCGCGGTGAGACTCCGGACTTCTGGACACTTCCGGCTTCAACGATCAAAGGGCAAGATGAGCGGGCCGCTTGACGTGATTCAAGCCCCGGGCGGGCAGCTTTGTTGCATTCTGGGTTAGCCTTGGCATTCATGCCTCCCACTGTGCGCCAGCTTCTGCAACGCCAGAGTCTCGGGGCCACCATCCTGACCGCGGCGGGTAGTATCGACGAGCCAATTCAGTGGATCTCGAGCACGGATCTCCTCGATCCCACGCCCTTCCTGTCCGACGACCAGATGCTGCTGACGACGGGCACCCAGTTCATGGTGGGCGCTTCGTCCGGCATTTTCGTCGACTACGTGCGGAGGTTGACTGCGAACGGGGTCAGGGCGCTTGGCTTCGGCACCGAAGTCGCCCGGTCGGGCACTCCGCCGTATCTGGTCGCTGCCTGCGCTGGGGCCGGACTTCCGCTCGTGGAGGTGCCGTACCGAACCCCGTTCATCGCGATCATCCGGTGGGCGGCGGACATGCTCGTGCGGGAGGCTAGCGCACGCGATGACTGGGCGCTCAAGGCGCAACAGTCCTTGTCACTTGCGGCACTGGGTTCCGGGGGAGTGCACAATGTACTCGCTGAGCTGGCCCGCCAACTGGAATGCAGGGTGGTGATGTTCGACTCCGGCGGGAACGTCACCTCCGTGCACCCGTTGGGCAGCCTCGGCAGCCACCAGGGCGCCGAGCTAGCTGCGGAAGTAGCGCGTCTGTTGAACTCTGGGCGTCGGTCGAGCGTGGCCGTTCGACTTGGCGAGCGGCACGCCGTCATCCAGACCCTGGGCTCGCGGAACGCTATCCGCGGGGCACTCGCCGTGGCCGACGTCGACGTACTCGACGCCGCGGCACAGTCGGTGGTCACCGTCGCTCTGGCTCTCGTGGCGGTGTCCCTGGAGCAGCACGACGCCGCAGACCGGAGCGTGCGCATCATTCGAGAGCAAATGTTGCACCTTATCGTCTCCGGCCACGCGGACGCGGCCGACCAGGTGATGGCCGCGGTCTCCGAGCCCCTGCCCGCAGTGCCCGTCCTCGTGGTGACATGCGATGTCGGGTCCTCCGCTAGCTCCGCTCTCGAGGCGTCGTTCGAGCGTAAGGTCCAAGATGGGGAGGGAAGGGTCTTCTTCGCCCGCGCACGCGACGAGTTCGTGTTCATCGTGTCGGCAGCCGACCAGTCACGCGTCAGCGAGCTCGTCGATTCCGTCGGGGTGCGTGCGGGCGTTTCCACGCCCGCTGTCTACGCAGAATTCCGATCTGGGTTGGACCAAGCCAGGCGCGCCCTCGCACACGCCCTCCGATCCGGCACCAAGGGGGCAGTCCATTCCGACCTCAATACCGAGGGTGTCCTCGGCCTGCTCGACCGCGGCGATGTCGCACGCCGGGCACTTGCCCGCCTCGCCCCGGTATTGCGCGAAGCTGACGGCCGCGACATGTTGAATTGTGGATGGGTCTGGCTGGAACACAACGCGCTTTGGGGACCTGCCTCCAGGGCGCTTGGGATTCACCGCCACGGCTTGCGCGCCCGGGTCCAGCGGCTGGCGGCCATCCTGGAATTGGATCTCGATGCCTTCTCCGGACGGGCGGAGCTCTGGGCATTGCTCGAGGCGTACCACCGTCGTTGACCGACGCCGTTCACCGTCGCTCATCATCACCGAACCGACGGGACCGTGGCCTACAGCGGTGCGACGACCTCGCCATATAGCTCCGGCCTCCGGTCGCCGAACGCGTCGCTGAACGGGGTTATGGTCTTGTCCCTGGAGAGGAGCAGATCCAGGTCGGCCATCGCGATCCCTGTCGAGGCGGCGGTGGCGACGACCCAGCCGCGATCGTCGATGATGCAGCTGGCCTCGTTCCAGTCCTGGCCGCGTTCGGTGCCGCTACGATCGCAGCAGACAACGCCGACATGGTTGATGTATGCGGCCGCCATGGCGACCGTGACTTCCGGGACGCGCTCGCCCTCTGGCACGGTCTCCCGTGGCCAATTGGTGGGCACGATGATTAGCTCGGCCCCGCGAAGAGCCAGGCTCCGGGTCATCTCGGGGAATTCCAGGTCGTAGCAAATGAGGACTCCGAGTCGGCCGAGTGGGGTGTCTACGACAGGTGGGACGGCCGAGCCGGGCGTGAAGATGAGCTTCTCCCGATCCCACAGGTGAGTCTTGCGATAGCTTGCCAGGACGCCTGCGCCGTCGACGACCGCGAGGCTGTTGTAGACGAGACCGTCGGCGCCAAGTTCGACGAAGCCGCCGACGACGACGCCATCTATGTCGGCCACTGCGAGTGCCCACTGAGCGAAGAGGGGATCATCCGTCGTGACGGCGACGGAGCGGGCCTCCTCCGGCGTGGAGAACATGTAGCCGGTGGTGACCAGCTCTGGCAGCACGACGAGCCGGGCGCCGGCCGCCACCGATTCACGCACCGCGGCAACGGACCGTTCGATGTTGCCGGTCAGGTCGGGGATGATCGGGGCCAGCTGTCGGCACGCGATGCGGATCATGTTTGCTCCTTGGCTGGTTGCCGACGTGCGTTGTGTCGCCTGTCGGCGCTGCGGTGATCATAGGCAAGAAGTCCGGGCCGGTGACCAGGGCGGTCACGGGCCCGGACCGCTCACCCGATCAGGCCTTAGTCGACGAGGGCGCCCGGGAGGTCTTCCTGCTCCTGGGAGGCGAGCTCGAGGGCGTCGGCCTGCTCCTCGGCTAGGAGCTGTTCGGCCGCGACGTCCAGGTTCCTTGTGAAGAGCCAGTAGAGCAGCGCACCGATCGGCAGCCCTACGAAGAGCGCGACGTCTACGCCGCCCATCGACTGCGAAGCGAATCCGACATAGAAGCCCGAGATGTCGAAGAACGGGGTCATGCACGCAAACGCGACGAGGTAGGCAGTGATGCCCGCCCAGCCCCAACGACCGTAGATACCGTTGGGCTTGAAGATCTCCGTGATCGCATAGTGGCCCTTGCGCACGATGAAGTAGTCGGTGAGGTTGATCGCCGTCCACGGGATGAAGAAATACAAGACGAGCAGGAGGAAGTCAGCGAAGAAGACCGCGAAGTTGCTCGATGCGTAGAGAGACAGGACGCCGGAGATGCTTGCGGTGATCGCGACGGTGACGATCCGCACGGTGACGGTCGGTCGCACCTTGCGGATGCTGTCGATCGAGGAGATGAGGGTGAGAGACCCCCCGTACATGTTCAGCACGATGACCGCGATCAGGCCGAAAGCGATCACGAGCAGCGCGATCGTACCGAAGCCGGGGAAGAGGCTGTCGGCCACACCCTGGATCGCGGTGATCGGATCACCGGCATCGAAGTCGGCGACGGCTGCGGCGAGGTACGCACCGAGGAAGATCAGCCAGGCACCGCCGATAGCGCTGCCCCAGAAGGTCCAGCGGAAGGTGCTGCGGTTGGGCGTTTCGGCGGGCAGGTAGCGCGAGTAGTCGGAGACGTAGATGGCCCAGGAGATCTGGTACCCGGCGACGACGCCCAGCTGAGAGAAGAACGCGACTGGATTAAAATCGCCGAGATTGAAGGCCCCGTCGGGCAGGTGCAGGTTGACGAGCGCCGAAAACGTCAGCAGCGCGAGCACGACCACCGTGACGTAGGTGAGGTAGCGCTCCATCTTGTGGATGAGGTCATAGCCGAAGAGGGCGACGACAGCGCCGACGAGGGTGACTGCCCAGAACCAGAACGGAGAAACCACCGGGTCGGAATGCAACGCCCCGCTGATCGCGTTGCCTGCGAGGACCGTGTTGAAGACGTTGAAACCTGCGTACTGGAGGAAGGCGAAGAGCCACACGAGGAGGGCGCCCACGTAGCCGAACTGCGGCCGCGACTGGATCATTTGCGGCAGACCGAGCTTCGGGCCCTGCGACGAATGGGCCGCCATGAACACGGTGCCGATGACCAGCCCGATGGTGATCGCGATGAGCGACCAGACCAAGTTTCCGCCGGCCGCGAAACTTACGACGCCGATCGCGAGGGTCGCGATCTGAGCGTTGCACATGAACCAGAGCGGCCCGATGTGCCAGACCTTGCCGTGACGCTCGTTTTTGGGCACGTAGTCGATGGAACGGACTTCCAGACCACGGGTCTTGGTTGGGCTTTCTTCGGTCACAAATCTCTCCTTTGAAATTTCGGGACGCTTGGTGCCGTCAGGTGAGAAAATTACAGGCTACCTTGGTCAATCGGTGATGCCTCAACGGCAGAGGTGATGCCTTAATGGCAGATTGGGGATTCCTTGTGCCAGTTCGGCAGCCGTTTGACCGCCTCGCGGGATTATTTTCGTCGTGTTTTCATCGGGTTCCGTTCACGGTCGCAGGATTGGGTTTCGTGAACATCGAAGCCGATCAGTGACATGTACGTCCCCGACGCCCACCGTCTTCTGTCTTCGATGCGATGAACCTCATTTCCTTTGGCTCCCAACTCGGCCTCAGCAATTGAGCGACAGCAAATTGGCCCTGATCGAGTTCGCAGCCAAAGAGCCAGAATGTGTCGACCCGCGAGCAGCCGCACGCATGGACTTTAGTCGTTGGCCAAGCCGCAGTTGAATCGCGGCGTCGACAAGCGGCGCGACCAGCCACGATCTGTCGTCACCAAGCAGAAACGTCGGGGTAGCCAAGATCCGGCCCGGCCGCGCTCAGGCTTCCCGTGCGGTCGTCACCTGCGACGCTGGGGCCACATGCACAAGGTACCCCTCCCTGTGCCGGCGAGGAAGCAGGGCGTGCTCGGGCATCGCCTCGAGGTAGGAGTCTTCTTCCCCGGTGACGATGAGACCGCAGGAGCTGTTGGCTGATTCGCTCAGGCAGTGCAGCCACTTCTCGTTGATGCTTGGTGCATGGCCACCACTGAAACGGAAGTAGAGCGGGATCGCGGGGCTCAGCCACGCCGAGCCGTGGCCGCCGGGTTCCCCGCAATTGGGCCAGGAGAGCACGAAACTTTCACCCCGGCGAAGCTTCTGCACGATCACAATCTGCAGGTGCGCAAGAATCCGATCGTCGAAATCGATGATGATTCCCGTGTACATCAGGTATCCCATGGTGAGCCGCTCTTACTGGGTCTGAGGTACCGCGCATCCGTGTCGCCTCGAAGCATATTGCACAGTTATACGCGTGAAGATTGCTCACTACAAGCAATTCAGTGAGCATCTAAGGAACCTACGGATCAAGGTGCTCCCGGATCCGGGATGCGCGCGGGGCACCGCGAGACGCGACCATCTGACCACCCAGCCACACGGCGCAACCGGACCCAGAAACACCACCGGCAGCAAGGCAGGCAGCATGTCCATGCCCACCACAAGAAAGCTCAGATCACCTCCGAGCGGCCACGCTCACCCAAGCCGACCGGTGGATAAGGGCTCCGTGGCCGTCTGATGCTCCTCGAGGCGCTGTGAGCGCGTTCGGTTCCAACTCGTCGATGATCACTCCTGTTTTGATGTGGCTTAGGTCGTGGACGCCGCGTAGATCCGCTCGATGGAGGTGGCCAGCATGGTGTTGAAGTCTGCGTCCGATTGCTGAACAGTAAGGCCCTCGAGCAGAGCACGGCTGAAGCTTGCGCTCAAACCGTGGTTCTCGGCCAGCAATCGGCAGGCCTCACTCTGGCTGTAGCCACCGGAAAGCGCCAACACCCGCAATATCAGCGGATGCTCGATCAGGTCGGCGTAGAAGTCGGGTACCGTCGGGATCGACAGCTTGACGATCACGGGCTGGTCGGTGGGCAGCCCGTCGAGGGCTGCGAGCACGTCGGCTTTGAGGAGGTTTTCGGCCTCGGCCTTGTCGAGGGCATGTATGTCGACTTCGGGTTCCAAGATCGGCACCAGGCCATGGGAAAGAATCTGCGCGGCGACGGCAAACTGTTGGTCGACGATCGCCTGGATACCGGCGGGGCTCGCTGCCTTGATCACGGAACGCATCTTCGTGCCGAACATCGTTCGTTCAACGGCACGTATGAGGAGGGGTTCCAGCTTAGTGAGGGGCCTCATCAACTGGACGCCGTCCTCCTCTGCTGCCAGGCCCTGGTCGACCTTGACGATCGGCACGATACCTCGGGTAGTGAGGTAATCACCCGTCAACTGGCCCTCAATGGTGCGGTCCATGGTCTGATCGAAGAGGATCGCCGCGAGGATTCGGTCGGGCGTGAAGCTTTCAGCCGTCATTACACGGGCACGCATCTGATGCATCAGGTCGAACATCTGCTCATCGGTGCCGTACGAGGCCGGATCGATGCCGTAGAGCTTCAGGGCGCCACCCGTGCTACCGCCGCTTTGGTCGAGGGCTGCGACGAAGCCGACTCCGGTGCTCATCCTTGCTGCTTGTTCGGTATTCAAAGTCCCTCCCAAGGTCGTGGACTCTATTTCAGTCTAGTGAGCAGTGATCGTCACCTGGGCGTCGGCGCAGGGGCTGGCCGGTAGTCGACTCAGACTGCCCACGGCAGTGCGAGGGTGTCGAGTACGCCCGAGTTGGATCTCACGATCTTCCCCGATTGGGGAACGTTAGGCGGTCCGCCGTCACACTCACAGTTCGCTGAAGTGCCGGTGGCGTCTTGGGAGTTGAGGCAGGGTTTTCGGTTACGTGGACGGTCGACATCCGCCGTTTCTCTTCAAGTCCCTTTCAAGAACTCCCTGACGTTATGCCAGAGCGGCGGCCCCGGCCGTTTCAGTCTCGGCGGACCGGGGCAGCCGCAGACGAACGATGACGGCTTTCGAGACTGGCGTGTTGCTGCCATCCGCAACGTGATCGAGCGGCACGAGGACGTTTGCCTCCGGATAGTAGGCTGCGGCGCAACCGCGCGGTGTGGGGTAGGAGACCACGCGGTAATCGCGCAGGACCCGCTCCCTACCGTCCTTGTACACCCCATAGACGTCCACCAGTTGACCGTCGGCCATGCCTAGTTCGGTGATGTCCTCGGCGTTGACCATGATGACGTGACGGCCTTTCTTGATTCCCCGGTATCGATCGTTGAAACCGTAGATGGTCGTATTGAACTGATCATGCGAGCGCAGGGTCTGCAGGATCAGCGTCCCGGTAGGGCGTTCCACCGCCTCAAGGTCGTTCGCCGTCAACACGGCCTTGCCGGTCGGCGTGTGGAAGGTGCGTGAGTCCCGCGGGCCGTTCTCCAGAATGAAGCCGCCGTCCTGCCGGATCCGCTCGTTGTAGTTCTCACACCCTGCCACCACCCGGGAAATATGGTCACGGATCAAGTCGTAGTTCTTTTCAAAGCCGTCCCAGTCGGCATTGATCTTGTTCCCGAGAGTCGCCTTGGCCAGCCGCGAGATAATCGACACTTCGGACAGCAGCGTGTGGGCTACCGGTTCGACCCTGCCCCAGGATGCGTGCACGGCGCACACAGTGTCCTCGACGGAGACGAACTGCCTGCCGGTCTCCTGGATGTCGATCTCAGTTCGACCCATGGTGGGCAGGATGAGAGCTTCCTTCCCGGTGGAGATGTGGGACCGGTTGAGCTTGATGGAGATCTGGGCGGTGAAGTCGGTCTGTTCCATCGCCGCTTCCGCTGCGTCTGTGTCGGAGATCGCCGCCACGAGGTTTCCCCCGAGGGCCAGGAAGAACTTGGTCTTTCCTTCCTGCATCCGGCGGATCGTTTCGACGGCGTCGGCACCATGCTCCCGCGGAGGTTCAAAGTCGAACTCCTTTCCCAGGGCGTTCAGGAATGCCGACGGCATCTGCTCCCAGATGCCCATGGTGCGGTCACCTTGCACGTTGCTATGGCCGCGGATCGGGGAGGCGCCGGCTCCGGGCTTGCCGATGTTGCCCCGCAGCAGCAGGAGGTTGATGATCTCCTTGATGGTGGCGACCCCCTTCTTCTGCTGCGTGATGCCCATGGCCCACGTGATGATGACCTTGTCCGCTTTCAGGTACCGCTCGGCGAGCTCGTCGATCTCCTCGATCCGCAAACCGGTCGCTTCGAGCACCTCCTGCTCGTCGAGCTGAGCCAGGTGCTCCTTCAGCTCCTCAAGGCCTTCGCAGTGCTCCGCCAGGAACTTGTGGTCAAGAACAGTGCCGGGGTTCCTGGCCTCGGCGTCAAGCACCCGCTTGGAAACCGCCTGCAGCAACGCCATGTCCCCGCCCAGCCGGATCTGCAAAAACTGGTCGGCCAGCTCGGTGCCCCTTCCAGCCACGCCGCGAACCTTTTGCGGGTTCTTATACCGCTTGAGCCCCGCCTCGGGCAGTGGATTGACGGCGACCAAGGAGCCGCCGTTGCGCTTGCACGCCTCCAGCTCGTTGAGCATACGAGGATGATTCGTGCCGGGGTTCTGCCCCATCAAAATGATCAGGTCCGCCGCCGCGAAATCGTCGAAGGTGACCGTTGCCTTGCCGACGCCGATAGTCTGGCCCATGGCCCAGCCCGAGGACTCGTGGCACATGTTCGAACAGTCCGGCAAGTTATTGGTGCCATAGCCGCGCACGAACAACTGGTACAGGAACGCCGCCTCATTGGATGTACGGCCGCTGGTATAGAAGGTCGCTTGATCCGGAGAGCCCAAGGCGTTGAGCCTCGTCGCGACCAGTTCGATGGCCTCGTCCCAGGTGATGGGGTGGTAGTAATCCTCGTCGGCGGGCTTGTAGACGGGCTCGGTCAGCCGACCCTGCATGCCCAGCCAGTACTCGCTGCGTGTCCGCAGGTCGCTCACGGAATGCTCAGCCCAGAAGTCAGAGCCGATGACGATGGGAGTCGCCTCCCAGGTGACGGCCTTGGCGCCCTCCTCGCAAAATTCAAACGCTTTGCGATGGTGCGGGTCAGGCCAGGCGCAACTGGGGCAGTCGAAGCCGTCTTTCTGGTTCATGGCGAGCACCGTTTCGCGGGTCCGGTTGACACCCATGTGCTCGATCGCCGGCACCATGGAATGCGTTACGCCCGGGATTCCCGCGGCCCAGTCCTTGGGCTTGCTGACCTCGAGTTCGCTCTCATCGGCTTCCTCGACCTTCGGATTCTTGCTCGCCATGGCCATGCCCCTCAGATCCAGTATCGCCGCGGGCACCCTAGATGGGGGCCGCACCCTTGGATCAACAGTAAACGCCTCACGAGCGTTACCGGAAGAAGAACGCGGTCTCGGGCCGGGCACCCTTGCCGTGGAAGTCGTAAAGCACGTCGGCGGTCGGTGCCATGCGCGACCTCGCCGGTGGCCTTGTCTTTTGAATGCTGATGGCCATGATGGGAATGCTGACCACGATTGCATCGATGGTCGGCTCGACCTCCCCCTGGGTCGGCTGCGGAGAGGAGCTGTTCGCGGCCTCAACCGAAGACCGACGCCCCCGGTCACCACTCGCACGAGAGGCCAACCCTTTGATATCGACACACGCAGAACCGTTCCCCCGTATCGCCGTGCGCGACATCGCAGTTCACGCATGAGCGCACTCCCCATAGCCGACCACGCACTCCTGTCGGACCGGCATTCCACCGCACTGGTGACCCGGAACGGTTCCGTCGTCTGGCTTTGCTTTCCCCGATTCGACAGTGAGTCCGTCTTCGCCGAAATCCTGGACGATGATGCCGGACACTGGTCGATCCACCCTGCCGAAACAGCAACGTCCACGCGGCAGTACGTGGACGAAACGATGGTCCTGCGCACCACCTTCCACACGGCGACCGGGGACCTTGAACTCCTCGACGCGATGGAAGTGGGAGACTCATCCGATCCACACCGCCTGGGCGAGCACGCCCCGCACACCCTGCTACGCGGCGTGCACTGCACCCATGGACGAGTCGTGGTCGAGATGACATATCGGCCTCGTCCGGAATACGGTCTTGTGGTGCCCATCTTCAGCGAGATCGTTTCCGGTTCCGTGGCCACGGGAGGGTCCGGGCGGCTCACCCTTTCGATGCCGGAGACGATCACCGACGGCAACGGGGAGATCCGGGTCCAGTTCATTCTTGAGGCCGGGGAGGACCGATATTTCGCCCTACAGCGTACCCGGCTCGGTGAACCCCTTCCCCCGGCGTACACCCAAGGTGAGATCAGGGCCGCGCTGGAGGCGACGATCGCGAGCTGGCAGGGCTGGGCCGCACTCCATCAGAACTACGACGGTCCCTGGCGCGACCTGGTACGTCACTCGGGACGCGTATTGCAGTCGCTGAGCTATCAACCAACCGGAGCGATCATTGCCGCAGCCACCACATCCCTGCCCGAGGAAATCGGCGGTGATCGGAACTGGGACTACCGGTACTCCTGGGTCCGCGATGCCAGCTTCACGATGAAGGCACTGTGGGTGGCCGCCTGCCCCGACGAGGCCCAGGAATTCTTCGGCTTCATGACCGCGGCCGCTGCGCACTCTCGCCCCGACCGTCATCTGCAGATCATGTTCGGCATCGGCGGGGAACACGATTTGTCCGAGCGCCTCCTGCCGCAGCTGTCCGGGTGGCGCCACAGCGGGCCGGTCCGCGTCGGCAACGGAGCCTGGGACCAACCGCAACTGGACGTATACGGCGAGCTGCTCGATGCTGCCTTCCAGCTACGAGAACAGCTTGGCGAAATTGAGCCCGCCACACGAGAGTTCCTGATTGCACTTGCCGATGCTGCCGCGCGCCAGTGGGAACAACCGGACAACGGCATCTGGGAAGTCCGCGGCGAGCCGCAGCACTTTCTCTATTCGAAGCTGATGTGCTGGGTCGCGCTCGACCGCGCGATCAGCATGGCTGAGCAGTTGCACGCCGCCCACCGCGTTGACGAGTGGTCGTCGACGGCCGCCAAAATTCGCGCCGCCATCCTCACGCGAGGGTGGAACGAGGAGGCTGGTGCGTTCACGCAGTCCTTCAATTCGCCCGATCTAGACGCCGCGGCGCTGATGATGTCGATCGTCGGCTTCCTGCCTGCCGCCGATCCGAGGATGGTGTCCACCGTGGACGCCATCATTCTCCGGCTCACCGACGCACGAGGACTCGTCTACCGCTACAAAACCGAATCCGGTGTCGACGGAATCACCGGCAACGAGGGCACCTTCCTGCTGTGCACCTTCTGGCTGGCCCATGTCCTGGCCGATGCGGGCCGTACCGTTGAAGCTCGAACGGTGTTCGAGAACGCCGTGCGCCACGTCAACGACGTTGGCCTGCTTGCCGAGGAAATCGATTCCGTCACTGGCGAACAACTCGGCAATTTTCCACAGGCCTTCAGCCACGTCGGACTCGTGAATGCAGCCTGGGCAATCCATCAAGCCGAACAACTCTGAGAATCTTCGTTGATTCAGGCTGGATGGTCAGTTTTCGCGGGTTGTCTGTACAGGGTCGTCTGCAAGGCGGGTGGCAAGTTCGCCCAGGGAGGTGATGGTGTAGTCCGGCGCCGCGAAATAGTCGGGGTAGATCTCCGTGGTGCGGTTCAGCCACGCGGTGCGGAGGCCCGCCTGGGCTGCTCCGTGGATGTCCCAGGGGTGCACGGCGACCAGGAGCATGTCGGCAGGTTGGACCCCACAGACATCAGCGGCATAGTCGTAGGCAGCCCGTACCGGCTTCCACGCGGGTGCGTCCTCAACCGTGAGCAGGTCTTCGAAGTCGCTCCGGAGGCCCGCCCCGGCCAGCAAATCCTCCGCCACCTGCGCGGACCCGTTGGACAAGGTAACGAGGCGCATGTCCATGCTCTTCAGAGCCCGGATACCCTCCGCGATGTCCGGGTGCACGCTCAATGTTCCGAAGCCGTCCATGATGTGATTCACGGCATCGTCGAGGCTGCGGGACAGGGCGGAGTCACGGAGGAATCCGCGCAGGATCTCGGAGCCGATAACGGCGAATTTCGCCGAGCCACCGGCGGCAGCAAGGGCGAACCCGTCCCTGAGCAGCGTGGCGAACCAGATCCGGGCCAGGTGCGCCGGGGCGCCGACCTCCACGAACCGGGCTTTCAGGGGGGACATGTCCGAGAGGGTTTCGTTGACGTCGAAAACGATCACCGACGGGGTGCTGTATGTCATGGTCGGGGCCCTTTGAGGTTGGCGCAGCTGAGGAAAATCGGGGGCGGAGCCGTCGAGCGAATCAACGGATTCGCTACCGAGTCTCCCTTAAGAACCGTCTGTCGAGCCTCGTATCCCCTCGATCGCTGCGGACGCAGCGGCCCGTTCGAGCAGGAAGACGCAGTTCGCGTCCCGGCCAGGAGATGGTCGCCTTGCCCAATCCCTCCAGGCGCACACTATTTCAGGTCGACACGAGCCTCGAAGGACCGACGATGGCGACCGCGGCTCAGGTGATGCGCCAGCCGCGGTCGACGGCGATACTCGTGCCCGACATGCCGCGGTTGTCGAGCAGGAAGCGCGCAGCATCCACGATGTCCCGCATCGTGGCGAGCTTGCCCCCGGGGGTACGGGCCTCGTAGCCCTTGAGCACGCCCTCGGGTTTGCCGGCCCAGAACGGGCTGTCCCCGATGATGCCGGGATGCAGTGCATTGACCCGGATCGGTGCGAGCTCCAGCGCCATCGCCACCATCAGTCCCTCGACCCCGCCGTTGATCGTTGAGACGGTCACCGAACCGGGGTAGGGCAGGTCCTTGGCTCGCCCGCCGAAGAGCACGATGCCGGTGTCGGGGGAGGGGTCGAGCCGATCGAGCAGGGTGTGGACGACCTCCGTGTAGCCGACGAGCTTGAGGGTGACGAGCCGCGTCGCTCGGGCGATGTCGTAGTCCCGGACGGTGTTGGCATCCCGCTCGATCGCGGCGAGCACGAGTCCGTTCACGGTTCCGATCCCCGCCAGCTGGGCCGCGATGCCCTCCGGTTCGGAGATATCGAGGGCGATGCCGGTCGCCGAGTGCCCGATCGACGCGGCGACCTCCCTGGCCCTGGTCGCGTCCCGCCCGGTGAGCACGACCCGATCACCGTGCGCGACGACGTCCTTCGCGATCTCGAAACCGATGCCGGAGGTTCCGCCGATGACGACGATGGTCTTCTCGCTCAACTCGTTCTCCCTTGCTTGATGTGATCCAGACGCGACTGCTCAGCTGAATTCGCGACGTGTGACCTCAGCGATGGCGCACGGCGGCGCGGAGAGCGGTCACAACGCCGCGCCGGGCCCGACAGGCAGCTGCGCGGCGGCCCGCTCGGCGATCATGCGCCCGAGCAATCGCTCGTAGACGGCGGCATGAGCCTCGGAGTCGAGGTACGCGGAGAGCCCGGCCTCGTCGTCGACGATCGCCGCGACGCCGAAGTCGGCGCCGCCGGGCCGCAGCCGGAGACTCTCGCCGCACTCGTACGAGCGCAACTCCTGAATGCCCGCGGCCATGTCGCGCAACTGGGTGGTGAGCTCGGCGACATCCTCCTCGGTCACGTCGTCCCGCCAGCGGAAGGTCGCGATGTGCAGGATCACTTGGTGTCGTCGTCCTGGTAGTGGTACGGGTTGTCGATCGGCTCGTTCGGGGCGAGCGCGGGGTGCATCCCCTCGAGCCACGCCTGCTCGCCGAGCTGGGAGCGCACGAACTCGACCGATTTGGCGACGGCATCCCGCGCCGGGGCGATGTCGAGACCGATGCGCTTGCCCTCGTACTTGAGCACCCGACCGTTGACGACGACAGTGTGGATGTCGGCGGTGCCCGCCTGGTACACGACGTGGACGTTCGGGTTGAGGATGGGCGTCATCGCAGGTGACTGGTCGTTCTTGACGAGCAGGAGGTCCGCCTTCTTACCGGGTGTGATCGAACCGATCTTGTCCTCCATGCCGAGGGACTTCGCGCCGCCCATCGTCGCCATCCAGACGACGTCCTCGGCGCGCAGGCGGTTCGCGTTGACGGTCTCACCCCTGGCTTGGGCCTCGAGGTGCTCGCGCGAGCGGTCGGCGCTGAGCGTCGCGCGCATGGCGGAGAAGTAGTCGGCGCTCCACCAGACGCTCGTGTCCATCGACAACGACGCCGAAATGCCGTACTTGCGGAGCTGCCACGTCGAGGGGTAGCCCTGGCCGGCGCTCTGCTCGCTCTCGGTGGCGACCGAGACCGTTCCGCCCGTGGCGGCGATCTTCTGGTAGCTCTCGCGCGAGAGTGTTGTGCCGTGCACGTAGCAGACCTGGTCGGTCATGAATCCGCCGCTGTACATATGGTCGATGGCGTTGTCCGTCGTCGCGCCCCACACGCCGGCGTGGGTGGTCACGCGCAGGCCGTTCTCCCGGGCGAACTCGAATGCCGCCTTCTCGGGGAAGTTTTCCGAGTCGGGCACGTCAAAGGCGATCTGCAATCCGTGCATGTCGGTCGGGGAGTGCGATGCGACCCAGGAACGGAACTCGGGCGCCGCGGTCCACTCCCACGGCGCTCCGAGGTAATTGCCGTAGCCGAGTACGAATCGGCCGGGGATCTCTTCGAAGGCCTTCATCGCCGCGTCGGCGTACTCGGGGGTGCGGAGCGCGTGCGACCAGTCGAGTGTCGTCGTGACACCGGTGTCGACCGATTCGAGAGCGCTCAGGAGGTTGCCCGCGTAGATGTCCTCGGGCCGGAAGACTTCGCCGTGTTGCAGGTAGTAAAAGACGAAGTACTGGCTGAGCGCCCAGTCGCCGCCGTAGCCGCGCAGCGCCGTCTGCCACATGTGACGGTGGGTGTCGATCATGCCGGGCATGAGGATGCCGCCGCTCGCGTCGATCTCGAGCGTGCCCTCGGGCACCTGTAGTTTCGTCCCCACGGCCTCGATGGTCTCGCCGACAACCAGGACATCGGCGTTCTCGAGCACTCCGGGAGTGTCGACGGTGATGACGATCGCATTGCGGAATACGAATGGTCGGCCCGTGACGAAGTCCTCGGGATGGGGCGCGGCGGCATTGATGCTCATGGCTCTCCTCGTTGAGAATGTCCAGCGACGCTGCACACTCTCTCGCTCAATCGGTCAATTCGCAAGGCCGCGCGTTAACTCCTAGGAAACTAGGCAACATGTTCTTTCAGGCGGTAGCCTCCCTACACATGAAGTGTGAGGAGAGCCGGTATGACCCCACGGATCGCAGTGCTGGGATCCGGCGCAAACGGATCGTCGATCGGGGCGGACCTCACGCTCGCCGGCGTCGACGTGACGCTCGTGGAACAATGGCCCGCGCACGTCGAGGCGATGCGGGCGACGGGCCTCACCATCCGGATGCCCGACGAGCAACTGCACGTGCGGCCGCGCACGCTGCATCTGTGCAAGGTCGCCACTCTGCGCGAGAAATTCGACATCGTGCTGCTGCTGATGAAGGCCTACGACTCGCGGTGGGCGACACAACTCATCGCGCCCCACCTCGCGGACGACGGGCTTGTCGTCGGCGTGCAGAACGGCATGACGACGAAGACGATCGCCGAGGTCGTCGGCGCGCACCGCACCATGGGCGCCGTCATCGAGATCTCCTCGACGATGAACGATCCCGGCCTCGTGCTGCGGCATTCTGGTCCCGCGCGCTCCTGGTTCGCGGTCGGGGCCCTCGAGGGCGGGCCGGTTGGGCGGGAGGAGGAGGTCGCCGCTCTGCTACGGCACTCCGGCAGCGTTGAGATCGTCCACGACATTCTCGCCACCAAATGGATGAAACTCGTCAGCAACTGCACGACGCTCGTGACGACCGCGAGCCTCGGGTTGCCGATGCTCGACGCCCTCGCCGTGCCGGGCATGCGGAAGATCATGCTGCGTTCTGGTCAGGAGGCCTTGGATGTCGGCGCCGCTCTTGATCATCCGATCCTGCCGATCTTCGGCCTCCAGCCCTCGGATCTCGAGCGTTCCGACGAGGTTGTGGAGACGCTCCTCGACACTCTCTACCGGGACTTCGTGCTTCCGGGCGCGACCACGACGGTGCTGCAGGACTGGAGCAAGTCGCGGCACAGCGAGGTGGACGATATCAACGGCACGGTCGTTGGCGAGGCGGCGCGGCTGGGTCTCTCGGCGCCCGTCAATTCGGCGATCGTCGAGGTCGCCCATCGCATCGAGCGCGGAGAACTGCGACCCTCGCCGGAGGTCGTCGAGGTGCTGCGTCGCCACATCGGTGACTGAACCGACTTGATTCATATTACTTAACGGTATGTACAGTAGGAACGTACATGAGCGGAGGAACCCAATGGCGGGTAAGAGAATCGCATTCGTGGGCACCGGAGCACAGGGGGCCGGCATCGCCGCAGACCTCACGCGAGCCGGGCTTGACGTCACCTGGATCGAGCAGTGGCCGGCCCACGTCGAGGCCATGCGCGAGCGCGGCATCGAAATTCGCCTGCCGCTCAAGACCGAGATCACCAAGGTACGCGCCCTGCACTTATGCGAGGTGGCGACCCTGCGTGAGAGATTCGACATCGTCTTCGTCGTCGTCAAGGCCTACGACACGCGCTGGGCTGTCGAGCTCATCAAGCATGCGCTCGCACCCGACGCACTCGTCGTGGGCCTTCAAAACGGGATGTCCCTCAACGACGTCGCCGACATCGTCGGCCCCGAGCGCACCATGGGCGCTGTCATCGAGATGGCCTCAAACATGTTCGAACCGGGCATCGTCACGCGGCAGAACGCCCCCGAGAACTCCTGGTTCACGGTGGGGGCCTTCGACGACTCTGCACGCGGCCGGGAGCCAGAGGTCCAGGAGGTGCTGCGCCACGCCGGCACGGTCGAGATATCCCCCGACATCCGGTCGTCGAAGTGGATGAAGCTCGTCGCCAACGCCGGCGAGCTCGTGCCGTCCGCGATCCTCGACGAAGCACTCGCCGACGCCGTGAAGATGCCGGGGGTGCACGAGTTCATGGTGGAGTGCGGCAAGGAGGCCGCCCGAGCCGCCGTCGCGGACGGCTGCAAGCTCGTGCCGATCTTCGGGCTCACCGAGGACCAGGTCAGCGAGCCTGACCAGTACGCGGAGGATCTGCTGGGCGAAGTGCTCGAGAAGTACTCCCTGCCTGACACGCGCACGACAGTGCTGCAGGACTGGATGAAAGGCCGCCGCGCCGAGGTCGACGAGGTCAACGGCCTCGTCGTCGAAGTGCTCGCCCGTGTCGGCCAGTCCGCACCGTACAACGCGCACACGGTCGAGATCGCGCGCCGCATTGAGGCCGGCGAGCTCGAGCGGGGTCCGCAGAACCTCGAGCTGCTCCTGACGCTCCCGGTCGCCTAGCGCCGGGGTCACGTTTCATCCGACCCACTCATCGGAGGAATGGGACTTCGCGTGCTAGCGTCGGGCTGTGCTGCCGCCCGAGGAACACCGACCATGGTCTCGTTGGCCGTTGTGGACGTCCATCCTCGGGCTCACGGTTCTTCTCGCGGCCGGAATCGTCATCGCCCTTGATGGTGTGGTCCGAATGCCCGGCCCGATTGTCGAGGTCGCGCTGCTCGTCGCATTGGCCGCCGCCGTGACGGTGGTCGGCGCCACTTGGGTGGAATCGAGACGTCGCGGTATCGGGTGGGTGCGCAGTCTCGGCCGATCTCTACGGGCCCTTGGCCGCTTTGTTTTCGACTTCTTCTAGAACCCCTTCGCAGAACTGCCGTCGCGGCTGATTGCCGAACGGATGTGTTCGGGCAGCTACGTCCCGAGCTTTTGATCGGGCTGTCGTCTATTGGCGGGAAACCCCATGTGATGTCATCAGGAGACCCGTCTACGCGGCATCTGACCGTGCGAGCCTGCGGCTGGCTGTGCGAGGAGGAAGCTAGCCGACCGCGTGAGAAGGAATCGCTTCGCGACTGACGTCGTTCATCATGTTCGATGCCAGGTCGTGACTGCGTAGACGAGCCTTGACGCCGCGTTCGACGAGCACGGGCACATAGTCTCGGACTGGTCGCCCCTCGAAAGCCCCGTGCTCATCAAGTACTGCGAGCTCGATAGTCGTCCGCGGGAGATCTGGGAATCGCTCTGCAAGACGATCGACAACTTTTCCTATAGCGATCAACTCGTCTTCCGTTTTCATGCGGTCATCTTTCCGCTGATCCTCCCCACCGTCAATGCTGACTGCTACTGTCTGCAGGATGGCGCAATCGTTCTCGAGCCGCGCGATCAGGAGCGGCGCGTGACCATCGACGAGATCCGGCGAGCCATTGACACGGATCCCGCGAATTCGGACTGGGCGAAGCGAGGTGTGGAGCCTTTGTTCGTTGCGGACCCTGCCGCTCGGATCGTGATCATCGGTCAGGCGCCCGGGCAGAGGGCGCAAGCCTCCGGAATCCCCTGGGACGACGCAAGCGGCGCGAAGCTCATGCTGTGGCTGGGCGTGACGGAGGCTCAATTCCGAGAGCCGGAGCTGTTCGCGATCCTGCCGATGGACTTCTATTACCCGGGCAAAGGCGCCAGCGGCGACTTACCGCCTCGAAGAGACTTTGCACAGAGATGGCATCCGCCCATCTTGGGCCAGCTACAGCGGATTCGTTTGACATTGCTCGTCGGCAAGTACGCGCAAGACCAGTATCTGGTCGGCCGTGCCAAGAGCAACCTCACCGAGACCGTCCGAGCGTTTCGAGAATACCTGCCCGAGGTGTTTCCCCTGGTGCACCCGTCCCCGCTCAACTTCCGCTGGCACGCGCGCAATCCATGGTTCGAGACTGACCTCGTGCCGGTACTGAGGACATCGGTCGCTGACGCGATCGTATGAGCGTCCACGTGGCAGGCAACGCTGGCACCCGTGTCGATGCGAGGATGATTGCATGACCAAGGACTGCGTATCGCGGCGACCAGACGTTGTCACGGTCGAGCTTGTCGGCGGAACTGAGAAGCGCCCGCTCGAACTCGTTGTCTACGACGATAGCTGGCCGGTTATCTTCCAGGACCACCAGAGACGGCTGCGGAAAGTGCTCGGGACGACGGGCCTCGAGGTTGAGCACATCGGATCGACCTCGGTTCCCGGGCTGGCGGCCAAGCCGATTGTCGACATCCTGGTCACCGTCGGCGACATCACCGCGGAGGAGGACTATCTCGCTCCTCTGCTCTCCGTGGGTTACGAGTTGCGCGTGCGCGAGCCCGGCCATCGCCTGGTGCGAACGTCGGCACGCGATGTGCACATCCACATCCTGCAACGAGGCGACGAGGCTATCGACAGGTACGTGCTCTTCCGCAACCGTCTCCGCGCGGATGCTGCCGACCGGTCCCTCTATGAAGCGATGAAGAGCGCCTTGCTGGCTGAAGGGTTCGACGACATGAATGCGTACGCCGACGCCAAGACCGAGGTCATTGCGGCGATCATCGCGCGGGCGCTCGCGTCCGGAGCCTAGCCCGCCTGAATTTCACCGGAAAGCCGCGGTCGTTTGGGCCGACGGCACGGCGTCGCTCGAAATCGCCGAGGTGGTCTCTACAGTGCGCGCATACTGTTGTTGCGTGGCTCGTGGGTGAGTTCGGCGAGTCCGAGTGCTTCGAGCAACGGCGGAAGGTACATGCCGAATCGCCCGCGGTATCCGTTCCGGAGCCCGTACCAGCCGCCGAGCGGGTTGGACTCGGACCTGCCCCACGCCTCGACGGTCCCGTCGGCCGGGGCCTTCTTCTCGTCCGCGGCACCCAGCGGCACCCAATCGCCCTGCTCCGTGAGCCAGGCGTGCAGGTCCTCGATGGCGCGGGCGTCGTAGCTGAGCTTGGTCGATCCGACCTGGCAGACGAGGCTCGGCGGTGTCGTCGACTCGTCGCGGTACATCGTGTACTGGCTCGTCCCCGGTGGGGTCGACAGAGTCCACGGTTCGTCTTTGCTTCCAGTGGTCATGTGTTCTTCCTTTCTGCCGCCGCACGATAGTGCGGGAGTATGCCGTCCCAGCCGCCCCGATTGCGGTCTCGCCAATCCTGCGCATCGGCGCCGAGGCGTTCCCACCCGGTGTGCCGGATATCCACCCGGGTTGTCGTCGGGTCGATCTCAGTGAAGCGGATGCTGACGTCCGTTCCGTCGGAGCGATCACGTCTCAGGTGCCAGAGGTAACCGAAGTGTTCGGTGGGGTTCCACGCCGTGATTTCCCCCCACTCGTACTCGGCGCCGTCGATGGTGCGTTCGAAGATGCGACCGCCCATCCGTGGTTCGATAGTCACCCGGGCACTCGGTTCGCCGCTCGCGGTGTGGTCGCGGGGCCACCAGGCGTCGATACGGGAAGTCCAGACGTGGAAGGCGTGGTCGCGTGAGCAGTGCGTTTCGAAGGTGATCACCAACGGTTCAATCACGGTCGGGAGTCCTTTCGGTGTTCTCCGCGAGAAGTCGAAAGCGTGCGGCTGCGTCGCCCCACACCTGCTCAAGATACCGCTGCACCGCAAGCATGCCCTCATCCCTGAGCTCGTAGACGCGTCGGGTCCCGTTGCGGTGATCCATGACCAGGCCCGCTTCGCCGAGCACGCGAAGGTGACGTGAGACGGCCGGTCGGCTGATCGGAAGCTCGGATGCGATCTCCTGGACCGATCTCTTGCTCGCGCCGAGCAGCCGGAGTATTTCGCGCCGGTTGGGGTCGCCGAGCGCATCGAGGGGGTCCCGATTCGCGTCCGCCATCAGGACCCCTGTTCGACGCGTTCCTTCAGTCCGTTTGCGAACTGCTGGAACGAGGGTGCCAGGTCGGGAATCGACCTTCCGATCAGGCCTGCCAGAGGCCCGGTGTACTCCTCGCGCATGACGAACTCCGTCTCTGATGGAGACAGCGACCGCAGCGTATAGGTGCGCGTTCCCCTGAAGAGTCCCAGGGGCATCCCGCTTCTGAAGACCAGCTGCGAAGGACGGGTGAGGGTGATGACGGTGACGGGGAACGTGCGACCCGGAGCGACCTTCGACCGGATGCGCAGGGTCTCGCCCATCATGACCGTTCCGTCGACGCTTTCGACACCGGAGTCCCAGGACGGCCAGCCACCGGCGTCGGAGAGGACGCCCCAGACGTGTTCGGGCGTTGCGGTGATCGTTGATCGTGCCTCGAAGAACTTCATGGTGTCCTCCCACAGGTCGGTAACTCTGGGATTACCGTAACCCTCGGGTTACGGAATGTCAATGCCCGATCAAACCTGCAATTCCGGATCAGGAGTCTGTGACGTGTCGACGCCAGCTCAGTCTTCGATCATCTGCCTAGGACGAGACAGCAAGTGCGTCTACCGCCTGTTGAATGGCGATCGCGGCGGCGCCGCGGGCCCACGAGGTGAACCCGTTTTCATCAATGCGAAGGTCGATTGAGGCCGCCTCTGCGTCCCGATCGTCGCGTATGGCAGCCCTCATCACGTCCCCGGCAACAGTGAGTATGCTCAGACCCTCGCCCGCCAGCACCACGTGCTCGACCATCGCCAGGTTTGCCACTGCCGCGATGAGGCGACCGAGGGCGGCTCCCGCAGCGTGGACGACCTGGCTTGCAACGGGGTTGCCTGCCTTGGCGAGCTCGATCACCTCGGCATAGCTGACGGGTACGGCGAGACCCACCTCAACCTGGGCCCTGATGCTGGGGATGGTCAGCATAGCCGTGGCGCACCCGCGGTGACCCAGGGAGCACAGCGGCCCGGTGGGGTCGAGCGGGAAGTGGAAGCCGCGACCGAGCCCGGTGTCGGACGTGCTCACCACCTGGTCGCACATCACGAGGCCGTATCCGACTCCGGCGCCTATCGTGATCACCGCGAAGTTCGACAATCCGCGTCCGAGCCCGAACCAGTGCTCTGCGGCCGTCAGGGCGACGACATCGTTCTCGACGGTGACGGGTATGCCGAGCCTCTCCTCGACTGCGTCAGCAAGCCGCACGGAATTCCAGCCCAGGAACGAGGCCCGCTCGACGACCCGTCGGTTCGAGACGGCACCGCCGACGCTGATGCCGATCGCCGTGAAGTCCTGATTATCGGCCAGTTCGTGGACCAGCTCGGCGATGACGTCGACAACGGTGGCGACCTCGTGGTTCGGAAGCGCCCGCTCCGCGCGACGCCCCTCCGCTGCCTTCAGATTCGTTGTGACTCCGACCGCGGTGTCACTCGTGAGCTTGATGCCGATGAATTGGCGGGCGTCTGCGCGCACGTCCAGTGGTTTCGCCGGTCTCCCCATTGCACCGTCGAGTTGTTCGGTCATCTCGATCAGCAGGCCGCGGTCGACCAGCGGCCGAGTCAGGCGGGTCAGAGTCGCTGGTGAGAGTCCCAGCCGGCGAGACAGGTCGCTTCGAAGGATGGGCCCATGGATGAGCACTTCCCGCGCCAGGTCGCTTGCGGGCGTGCGGAACCGCGGTTCGACGGCCTCGAATATGACCATAGCTACAGGCTCCAATCAACTAACGATCACCGGCGATGACGCGAACGGTAGCCCCGCTCCGCACGCGCTCGTCCCGGACAATTCAGATGCGTTCGAATTCGATCAGGATAGCGCTCTCTGGAAGCAGGATCGGCGGTCGGAGCCCTACCAGTGCCAGGGCCAGCCCGCTTGTCTCGATGCCGGCCATCCACTGTGGGGCCCGCGCATGGATGGTGCCGGCCTCGCCGGCGGGCTCGGCGACCCGCACCCGATAGCGCGCGTCAGGGTCGAGCCCAGGTACGAGGAACCGAGGCGGGTTGCTGCTGCCGGCAGCAGCCAGCTGTACGTAGGCGAAGATCCCCTCCGAGCCGTCCTGCGCGACGACTCCGTGCACGAATGAGTCCTCCTGGGGCTGCAGCACGCGCACCATCCGACCGGAGTGGATCAGCGCCCGCTTGCGCTTGTAGTAGTCGGCCCAGGAAACCAGGGCCTGGCGCTCGGAATCGGTGGTCTCAGTGACATCCCATTCGATGCCGGCATGGCCGAACAGTGCGGTGATCGCCCGGAAGGCCAGGCTGTGGACGCGGCCGGTCGTGTGCGATCGGGTGGGTCCGATGTGGGATCCGAGCAGTTCGGGTGGAATGGCGAACTGCGTGTACCGCTGGATGTACTGCCGTTCGAGCGCGTCGTTGCAGTCAGACGTCCAGAACCGATCCGCATGCCCGGCCATCCCGAGGTCAACACGGCCCCCACCCGACGAGCAGGATTCGATCTCCAAACCCGGATGGCGTCGCTTCAGCTCGTCGAAGAGCCGATAGACGGCCTCGGTCTGGCGACGAACGCCGGCCCCGCCGAGGTGGGCGGCCTCGGTGAGTACACGGTTGTGATCCCACTTGATGTAGCCGATGTCGTATTCGCTCAGGATGGCGTCGACCTGGCCGAGGACGTGCTCGTACGCCCCGGGATGACCCAGATCGAGCACCTGCTGGTGCCTGGCCTCTGGCGGGATGCGCCCTCCCGCCTGGAAGATCCACTCGGGATGTTCCCGATACAGGTCCGAGTCCGCGTTGACCATTTCGCCTTCGAACCAGAGCCCGAACTGCATGCTGGCGCCGGTGACCCGGTCGACGAGCGGACCGAGGCCGTTCGGCCACACGGCCGGGTCGACGGTCCAGTCGCCGAGACCCGCGAAGTCATTGCGGCGGCCGAGGAACCAGCCGTCATCGAGGACGAAGCGCTCGACCCCGATCTCGGCGGCGACCTCGACGAGCTCGCTCAGCTTGGCGAGATCGTGGTCGAAGTAGACGGCCTCCCAGACATTGAGGGTGAGCGGGCGCGCGGTCGACGGGTGCTCGGGCCGGGCGCGAAGCCAGCGGTAGAGGCGATCGGTCATGCCGTCGATCCCGGTCGCGGAGAACGTGGCGGCAACAGTTGGTGCAGAGTAGGTGGCCCCGGGCGGAAGAATCGATTCCCCCGGTAGGAGCAGCTCGCCTGCTCCGATCGAGGTGCTGCCGGAGGCCAGCCGTTCGACAAGGTGTCGGGTGTTGCCGCTCCAGAGCAGGCCCGCGCTCCAGACCGAGCCATTCTGAAAGTCGGCTCCTGCGGTCAGAGCCAGTTGGACGACCGTGTAGTCGTGGCTCGATCGGCCCTCGCGCACTTCGCGGGACCAGGTTCCGGTCTGGATGGGGCGGCGTTGCGGTTGACGTTCCTTGAGCCACCGGCCGGTGAAGTCCATGGTTTCGACGGCATGGTCCGGCAGCGGCAGCCATGTGGTCAGTTCATTGAGGTCGAAGGTGTCGGTACCGGTGTTGGTCACGGTCTGGGTGATGAGGAGGACACCGTCCGGCTGCATGCGAAACGCGACGGACACGAGCAAGCCGGCGGCCTCGTCTGCGGAATCGATGACGAGCGAGCTGCTGGTCGCTTCCGTATTGATGATCGTGAACATCTGTGACCAGTCCTGGCCGTCCCGGTGCCCGAGGAGTGCCGGACGGCCGAGGAATCCGCGGGCGTTTTCCCGCCACATCCCCGGGGCCTCCGGGTCGTCGACATTGGCCTGCGGCACCCCATCGTCCATCAGTACGGTGAGGTCCCCGGGGCGCGATCCCGAGCCGAGATCCTGGCCCCAGTAGCTGATAACCGGGGTTCCCGACGATACGTCGACCTGGAACGAGACGCCGTCCGCTGCGAGTTCGTGAACGGTGTCTTTCTGAAGGAGAGCATTGTGCAGGGTCACGGCTGGTTCCGATGTTCGTGGAGGTGATGCCGTCCGGCGGGGTCTGACCGGTGGTGCAGGCCAGACCCCGCCGGACGGCGATTTCTGAGGGGTCTTTACTTGAAGAGGGCGTTGACCTGGTCGTTAACTGCGGACAGCGATGACGCCTTGGCCTTGCCCGACATGATGGCTTCCATCGCCGGTGTGAGCAGAGCGGAGACGGCAGAACGGTGATCGGTGATCGCGTACAGGAATGTCGTCTTGTCCTTGACCTGGGTCGTGAAGGCGCTCACGTCGATCCCCTTTGCCTTGAAAGCGGCAATGGCTTCATCCGTGGCCGCCGGGATGGCGGGGAAGACGACGGCGGCCTTGGCCACGACAGACTGGCAGGCGGCCGATCCCAGGTACTTGACCCACTTCCAGGCCTGGTCCGGGTTCTTCGTCCCTGCCCAGATGTTGTCGGCCAGGCCGTTGAACATGGACGCGCGCTTGCCGCTCGGGCCTGTGGGGGTCGGAGCGATCGCCGGCGTGAACGTTGCGCTCTTGGCAGCGAAGACGGCACCCGTCATCCAGGATCCGTTGCTCGCCATTGCCACCTTGCCTGCGGTCAGCTGGTCGGACCAGCCGATGCCGGTCTGGGCTTCAAAGGACGGCATGTAGCCCTTCTCGACGAGCGAGTACCACCAGTCGATCGTGGCCTGGAATTTCGGGTCGTTGAAGTTGTACTTGTCGCCCCAGGCACCGTTGGTCTCGTCCCATCCGGTGGTGTGAGCCAGGAAGCTCCACTGAGTCTGGCCGTCGGCACCGCCGGAGTTTTCCATCCAGATGCCATACGTGGCGACGTTGTTCTTGTCGAAGCCGGCTTCATCGCCGCGAACGCCGTTCTTGTCGACCGTCAGGTGCGCGATGGCCTTCTCGTAGGTGCCGCCGTCGGTGGGGTTCCAGGTGAGGGAGCCGAGCTGGTCGGCGGTCAGGCCTGCCGTGTCGGTGAGCTGCTTGTTGTAGAACATGGCGATGGTGTCGAAGTCCTTCGGCAGGCCGTACTGCTTGCCGTCCTTGCCCTTCCACAGGTCGGCCAGGCCGGGCTGGTACGCGTTGATGTCGACGCCATCGGCCTTGATGTAGTCGTCCAACGGAAGGATCTGGCTGTTCAGCGCGAATTCCGGGAAGTTCGCCAGGTGGCTCGTGAAGACGTCGTAGTTTTCGCCCGAGACGAAGCCGGTGTTGATCTTCTTCCAGTAGTCGTCCCAACCGAGCTGTTCGACATTGACGGTGATGTCCGGGTTCGCGGCGTGGAAGTCGGTCGCGCACTGCGTGTAGGCAGGCAGCTGGTTCGCGTCCCACAAACCGTAGTTCAGCGTCGCCGCCGATCCGGTGGTGGATGACGCGTTTGCTGTGCAGCCGGTCAGCATGAGTGGGATGGCGGCGAGCGCCAGAATCGCCACTTTGTTCATTTTCATAATGTGCTCTTTCTGTCGTGGTTGTTTCGGGTCTTAGTGCGGGGTCGTGCTCCACGTCATCGGACGGATGTCGTGGATCGTCTGCAGACGAGATCAGGGGGAGGGGGTTACTTCACGCCGGAGGACTGGATCGACCCGACGATCTTCCGGCCGAAGACGAGCATCAGGATGAAGATAGGCACTGCCGCCACCAGGGCGCCGGCCATGAGACCGGCCCAGTCGGGGTTTCCCTGAGGGGTCTGTGACTTGAAGATTCCCAGCCCGACGGTGAGCAGCTTGGACTGCTCGGTTTGCCCGACGAGGAAGGGCCAGAGGTAGTCGTTCCAGTATTGGATGAACTGCAGAATCGCGAGGGTGATGATCTGCGGCCAGGCCAGCGGGACCACGATGCCGCGGAAGATCCGCCATTGGTTGGCGCCGTCGATGACGGCGGCCTCGATGATGCTCCGGTTGATGCCGAGGAAGAACTGCCTGAGGAAGAAGATCGCGAAGGGTGTCATGAACATGGACGGCAAGGCGATCCCCACGATCGAGTTCAGGAGTCCCAGGTCCTTCACGAGGATGAAGTTCGGCAGCAGGGTGAAGATCCCGGGGACCATGAGCGCGATGAGGAAGATGCTGAAGACCTTGTCCCGTCCCTTCCAGTTCAGGAGGGCGAAGGCGTACGCGGCCATGGCGCTGAACGTGACCTGGAGCACCGTGATCAAAGTGCAGGCGAGGATCGAGTTGAGCATGTACTGCGCGAAGTTGATGGATGCACCGGAACCGCCCTCCGCGAGGGCCTCCTGTGTCGTGGCGAGGCCGAGCACCCTCTTGAGTGGGCCCCACGTGAAGTCGACGGGCAGGAGGCTCAGCGGCTCGGAGAACATGGCCCGGTTGTTACTGAAGGCCGTGCGGAACATCCAGTAGATCGGGAACAGGGTGATCAGGATGACGATCACGAGCGCCAGGCGACCGAAGAACTTCGCGACTTTGGACTTGGCCAGCGCAGGGTCGTCCTCGTTGGACGCCCGGTTCGCGGCGCGGCGTTCCTTAATGGTGGTGATAGACATGGCGCTACCTCTCCAGGTCGGATTCGTTGGCGCGGAGGAGCTTGTTCTGTAAGAGGGCGACTCCGGCGAGGATGATCATGAGGATGACGGCCAGGGCGGAGGCATATCCGAAGTCCAGTCGCTCGAATGCGCGCTGGTAGATGTAGTAGTTGATCGCACGGGTGGCGTCGACCGGTCCGCCTTTTGTGGTCACGGCGATCGTGTCGAAGATCTGGAACGAGCCGACGACCGTGACGACCAGGACGAAGGCGAGCACGGGACGCAGCAACGGCAGGGTGACGCTGCGGAAGACTCGCCATTCGCCGGCGCCATCGACCTCGGCAGCCTCGTAGACGTCCTTCGGGATGGCTTGAAGCCCCGCGAAGAGGAGGAGCGCCGTATAGCCGAGGTGGCGCCACACGTTGACCATGGCGATGGTGCCCATCGCGATGTCTGCGTTACCGAAGAAGCCGACTTTGCCGATGCCAAAGGAATCGAGTGCGGCGTTGATGATGCCGAGGTTGTAGTCGCACAACCAGAACCAGACCAGCGCGACGATGACGTTCGCGATGAGGTACGGCAGCATGATGACCCCGCGTACGATCATGGAACGGGTGAACCGCTGCATCAGGACCGCGAGGCCGAGAGCGGCGATGGTCTGGACTCCGACGTTCAGAACGACGTACTCGAGGGTGACTTTCAGCGAGTTCCAGAACACCGGATCGGTAGCGATGGCGACGTAGTTGTCGAAGCCGATGAAGGTCGGAGGCCGCAGCAGGTTGTACTTCGTGAAACTCAGGTAGAGTCCGCGCAGGGCCGGCGAGGCGAAGAAGACGATGAAGCCGATTGATGCGGGAATCAGGAAGAGGACAGCGGCCCTGAGCTGAGAATCCCGATTCCCCTTCTTTACAGGGGGTTTCGGGGGAGCACTCCTCGGCCGGGTCGCCCTGCGTTCTGTGATCGCCATGCGATCGACCTCCTTCAACATCGTTGTCTGGGTAGATACTTTCAGAATGAAAGCATCTACGTCAATACCTGAGCGAAACTTTTCTATTTCACTTGGTAACGACTCAATCACGCCGGTACTATCTTCAATATTGAAACTAAGAGGTGGCGCTGATCGGCGATTCGCGCGACCAGGAAAGCCAGGGAGCCTACGAGGAAGTGGTGCGGCGTGCTCGCGATAGACGGTTACTGGGTGTGGGATTCGTGGTACGTGGAGGACGCCGGCGTGCACCACGCCTTCTACCTGAAGGCGCCGACGTCGCTCGGGGACCCGGACCTGCGCCATGCGAATGCCCGGATCGGACACTCCGTCTCCACCGACCTGACCACGTGGACGACGATGCCCGATGCGCTCGGCGCCGGTGCGGACGGCGACTTCGATGATCTGGCCGTCTGGACCGGCAGCATCGTTCGCAGCGGGGACACCTGGCATCTCTTCTACACCGGGGTCGAGAAGCGCAGCCGCACCCGGATCCAGCGCATCGGTCACGCGACCTCCCCGGATCTGATCGTCTGGGACCGGGTCTCGACCGTCCCGATCGCCACGGCCGACGACCGCTGGTACTCGACTGCCGCAGAGGCGCCGGAGTTCGACGAGCCGTGGCGCGATCCCTGGGTATTCCGAGATGACGCGGACGGACTGTGGCACATGCTCATCACCGCGCGGGAGCCGCGCACGGATGACGCCGGGGCGCCGGGTTCTGTAGGCCATGCCGTTTCCGGTGACCTGCGGAACTGGGCGGTCACCGCGCCCCTCAGCAGCGCCTCCGGTTTTCGCCAGCTCGAAGTCCTCCAGGTGTTCGAGGTCGAGGGGCGGCACGTGCTGGTCTTCTGCACGGCCGCTTCCGACGTGATGAACGAGGCGATCGAGGCCCGCACGGCCACCTACACGGCGCCGGCAGACGGCCCGCTCGGTCCCTTCCAGTTCGATCGCGCGGAACCGATCAAGGCGCCGGGGATCTACGCAGGCCGAGTGTTGCGCAACAAGGCGGGCGACCCCGTTCTGCTGGGATTCGTCGAGGCGGATGCGGAGGGCTCCTTCGCCGGGGTGATCTGCGACCCCATCGTTCTCGGCCTCACCGAGCGAGGCACGCTCCAGCCCGGATCCGGGCGCCACCCGTATCAGGAAGGGGGCGAGTGACGTGACCACCACGGATGCCCTGCGCCTGGAGTTGCTCCCCGGCGAGAAGTGGTGGGGAGGCGCCGTGGCGGACGGCCAGCAGATGCCCTTCGGCTCCGAACCCCACCGGCGTGACCTGGCCACATCCGCCGGTTTCCTGGCCGACGATACCGGCGGTGCCAATCAGTCGGCCCCGGTGCTGCTGTCCAGCCGCGGTCGGGTCGTCTGGTCGGAGACCCCGTTCACGTTCTCCTTCGAGAACGGAAGCCTGTCGGCGAACGGTCGTGCCCTCCTCAGCAGCCGGGCGGGCGACACGCTCGCCGAGGCCTTCCGGCACGCGTCGGCCGCCTTTTTCCCGCCGACCGGTCGGGCACCGGCCCGTGAGATGTTCACCGGCCCGCAATACAGCACGTGGATCGAAATGCCCTACGAGCCAACGCAGGAGGGTGTCCTCGAGTACGTACGCGGCATCCTCGACGCCGGATTCCCCCCTGGCGTTGTGATCATCGACGACAGCTGGTCTCCGGGGTACGGCACGTGGACGTTTGATCGGTCCAGGTTCCCGAACCCCGGGGAGATGACCCGGAAACTGGCGGAGTGGGGCTGCCCGGTGATGCTCTGGATCGTTCCGTTCGTCAGCCCGGACAGCGCCACGTTCCGCCACCTGCGTGAGCGCGACCTGCTGGTGCGCGGGTCCGATGGGCAGGTCGCGATCCGTCCCTGGTGGAATGGGCACAGTGCGCTGCTGGACGTCACCGATGCGGCGGCCGTCGATTGGCTGAACGAGCGGCTCGCGGCCCTGATCTCGGAACACGGAGTGGCCGGCTTCAAGTTCGACGGCGGCGATTTCCGGGACTACCGGGTCGGTGACATCACGACAGAGCCGACGGATCCGGCGGGCCAGTGCGCCGCCTGGGCCCGGATCGGTGAGCGCTACGCGTTCAACGAATTCCGTTCCGGGTGGAAGATGGGTGGCCGGGCGCTCAGTGAGCGCCTGCACGACAAGCCGCCTGTCTGGGGCGTGGGCGGGCTCGGCTCGATCATTCCGGAGTCCATTGCCCAGGGCCTGATCGGGCATGCCTTCATCTGTCCCGACATGGTCGGGGGTGGCGACCTGGAGCGGTTCACGCCCGGTACCCCCCTGGACCAGGAACTCTTCGTGCGCTACGCGCAGTGCGCGGCGCTCTTCCCGATGATCCAGTTCTCCCTCTCACCCTGGCGGGTGCTTGACGTGGCGCACCTGGCCGCGGTCAGGGCGGCCGTCGCACTCCGCCAGTCCTTGATGCCGGAAATACTGCGCCTGGTCGACCACGCGGCGACGTCGGGCGAACCGATCCTCCGGCCCCTCGCCTACCACCATGCCGGCTACGAGGACACGACGGACGAGTACCTCATCGGCGAGGACATTCTCGTCGCGCCGGTCCTCGATCAGCACGCACGATCGCGTACGGTCATCTTCCCGCCCGGGCGCTGGGTCGCCGGCGACGGTTCCATCCACCTCGGGCCGGGTATCTTCGACGTCCCGGTGGACCTTTCGACAATTCCGTGGTTTCGCCGCGAGAACGGACCGGTGTCCCTGACGGACATTCGATGATTCCAGCGATCATTCTCGTCCGCGGACTGCTGGGCGCACACGGAACGGATGCGCCCAGCCTTCCTGCGCTGACGGCTTCTAGTTGCCGTTGTACTCGTCATCGGTGATGTGCTCAAGCCAGGTGGTGGTCTTGGCCGGGTCGGCGCCCGACTGAACCATGGCGATGTGCTCCATGAAGACTCCGGGGGCTGCCGCGTGCCAGTGCTCTTCGCCCGGCGGGGTGTAGAGCGTCTGGCCGGGGTGGACCTCGATGATCGAGCCGTCGCGCCCTCCGAAACGGGCGACGCCCTGGGTGACGCGGACGTACTGACCGAGCTCGTGGGAGTGCCAGGCGGTGCGGGCGCCGGGAGCGAAGCGCACCGTCACGACGACCATCCGCTGGTCGGCCTCGTGGGGCAGCGCGATCGGGTCGAGCCAGACTTCACCGGCGAACTGGGCGGCCGGGTTGAGCGTAGTCGGTACGGCAGGTTCGATGATCATGATGTTCCTTACTGGTTGTTGGAGAAATACTGCTTGGCGACGCCCATGGCGCCCATGCCCCGGGGCCAGCCGGCGTAGAGCGTCACGTGCGTGATGGCCTCGATGAGTTCGATCTGGGTTACCCCGTTCTTGACAGCATGATCGAGGTGGAAACTCAACTGGTCGGTGTTCCCGCCGGCGGTGAGTACGGCCACGGTAATGAGGCTGCGGTCGCGGGCGGAGAGTTCGGGGCGGTTCCAGACGTCAGCGAAGAGGACATCGTCGGTGAGTTCGGCGAGTTTCGGAGCAAAGTCGCCGAACAGGTTCCGGCCTCCTCCGACCTGCCTGCGTTGGTCAGTCATGGTGTTCCTTTCAGGTGGTCGTGAATGGTGCGGGGGAAGGCAGGCCTGCTGCTCAGAAGGTGATCGTGACCTTGAGGGCTTCGCGGTCGTCCAATGGCGCGGATCGAATGGTTCAGGAATTGTCAGACAGGGTTGCTAGAGGCGGGCGGGAAAAGCGGCGCGACGTCCGTAGAGGGTCAGCAGGAGTGCGGCTAACCCGAACACGATCATCACGACGGGAAGGACGAGGCCGTCGAAGACTGTCAGCAGGGCGGCTCCGAGAATGCCGGCGGTGAAGATAGCAAGGTTGAACGCCACCGGCAGGAACGAGTTGGCGATATCCGAGTCCTGGCCTCCCGTTGTGGTGAGAGCGGCTTGAACCTGGGCGGATACCCCGCCGAACGCGATTCCCCACAGAACGGTCGCGATGACGATCGCCGCGGTTGAGGTGTGCCCGACGAGGAGCGCAACACCGGCCATGATGAAGAGCGCCGCGCTGCCGTGCAGCAGTGGTCTCGGATAGCGGTCCAGGAGCGCCCCGGTGATGACGATGCCGCCGATCGAGGCGACTCCGAAGATGAAGAGCTGAACGTCGACGGTGAGGCTGCCGCTGGTGGACCTCAGATACGGGGAGAGATAGGTGTAGATCGTGTTGTGCGCCAGCATCCAGGTGAAGATGACGGCCAGAATGATGGCGATGCCGGGGATCCGGAACACCCGGACCAAGGGCAGTCGTGAGCTTCCCGGCTGTCCGAGGGCGTCGGGGGCGATCGCGGCGATGAGTGCACCGGCGATGACGGCCACTGCGGTGAGGCCGGCAAATGCCCACCGCCAGTCGAATGTCGTTCCGAGCCAGGACCCGAGGGGTGTGCCGAGGGCGAATCCGACCGGTGCCCCGCCGGAGACGATCGCCAGGGACAGCCCTGCGCGGGACGGCGGGCTGATCTTTCGACCGTAGGCCGCGAGCATCCCCCAGATGATTCCCGAGAATGCCCCCGCAACGAACCGTGACAGCAGGGAAAGAGCCACGTCGCTGGAGAGCGCTGTGACGCTGTTCGCGAGGATGAGACCGAGGATCGCTCCGAGGAGCAGGGGCTTTCGGCGCATGCCCCGGGTCAGGGTGATGGCCGGGATCGTGACGATGACCGTGCCGAGGGCGTATGCGCTCACAAAAAGACCGACGGTGCCTTCGCTGGTCCCCATGCCCGCGGCAATGACCGGAAGCAGGCCGGCCGGCATGGTCTCCATCGCCACGAGAACGAAGCCGATGACCGCCAAGGCGACCAGGGTCGCCAGGGGCAGGCGCTCGACCGTCTCGACAGCGGCCGGTGGTCGCACCGTGATAGTCGTATTCAAGATTCTCCTCACCGCCGACATATCCCTCAGTCAATGCGCTGTGCGCCCCGCGGGGGAGTCTCTGTCGAGGGGTGTACCAGCAGGGAACCCCGCGCCCAGCGCTGGGGACGTAGTCTCGTCGACATGGACAATCAATCCGAGGTGCGCGAATTCCTCATGTCCCGCCGCGCGAAAATCGCTCCGGAACAGGTGGGCCTTCCCGCCGGAGCAAACCGGCGCGTAGCCGGGCTCCGTCGCACCGAGGTGGCAACGCTCGCGGGCGTCAGTGTCGAGTACTACGCCAAACTCGAACGCGGCGCGATCGGAGGGGCGTCCGCCACCGTGCTCGACGCCATCGCCCGCGCACTCAACCTCGACGACACGGAGCGGACCCACCTCTTCGACCTCGCCCGCGCAGCAGACGGCGTCCCGCTGTCCGGACGTCCACGCCGGCGCGCCACAAAGAACGCCGTGAGCCGGCCCAGTCTTCACTGGGTGCTCAGCACGATCACCGACGGCGTCGCATTCGTGCGCGACCAGCACCAGGATCTTCTCGCCACAAACGAACTCGGACGTGCCTTCTATTCGCCACTGATCGGCGACGGTGGGCGCACACCGAACCTGGCCCGGTTCCAATTCCTCGACCCCGCATCACGTGACTTCTACCCGGACTGGGATCTCTTCGCCGGAATGTGCGTCGCGATCATGCGTGCCGAAGCCGGCCGCGACCCCAACGACACAGGCCTTCAGGACCTCGTCGGCGAGCTCTCCACCCGCAGCGACACGTTCCGCCAGCTCTGGGGAGCCCACGACGTTCGCGCCCACGGCTCCGGCACGAAACGCTTCAATCACCCCGTCGTCGGCGAGCTCACTCTTGCCTATGAAGAGCTCATCATCACAGCCGACCCAGGTTTCGTCCTCATGATCTACACCGCGGAACCCGGCTCACCCAGCGCAGAGAGACTGCGACTTCTGGCCAGCTGGGCGGCCACGCGAATCGAGGCGGTTGAACCCCTGTGAGGGCTTCGCTCAGGCACGGACGAACGCGGAGTAGCTTGAGAGCATGACCGAACAACAGCCCTACGCGGTCGTGGGCGATTACGACGGTTTCGAGCTGCGCAGCTATCCAGAGCATCTCGTCGCCGAGGTCACCACGACCGGGCCATTCGAAGATGCCGGCAATCGTGCGTTCCGATACCTGTTCGCCTATATCAGTGGCGAGAATTCCGTTCGGCAGAAGGTCGCGATGACCGCGCCCGTCGTGCAGGCCGAGGCGTCGACGAAGATCGCGATGACCGCCCCTGTCGTTCAGGAGGCCCTCGGTGGGAAGCCGGGTGATCGAGACGGGAAGGGGATGTTCCGGGTTGCCTTCGTGCTCCCCGCGGGTCTCACGATCGACACGGCTCCGCAACCGACCAGCCAGGAGGTGCAGCTGAGGAGCGTTCCAGGGAGTCTGACCGCCGCGGTGAGGTATCGCGGCCGGTGGGACGAGGCCGGCTACGCACGCCACCTGGACCTGCTTCGGGGGGCGATCGCCGCCTCTGGATTCACGGCGCGGGGAGAGCCCCGTTTCGCCCGCTTCGATCCACCGTTCATGCCCTCGTTCCTGCGTCGTAACGAGGTCATGCTCGATATCGTGCCCACCGAGGTGGAAACTCGACCGTGACCCTGTCGGCCACGTCGAGGGTACCCAGGATGACGTGCCCTTAGGCGCTGAAGGGATTCGAAGAGCCGCCCCCGGAACGCCGGCCCATCCCTGCCAGCCACTCGCGGGATCTCTGCCAACCCCTTAGCGACGACCGCATCCGGTGCTTTACTGACATGAGTATTTCTCAGAGGAGGCGCATGATGGAAGCTCCAACGTACCTGGGTACCGATATCGCAGGGCTGATGCACGCCGCGCGCGCGGAAGCGCGACGCATTGTGGAAGCCAACAAGGGCGACATGATCAGTGATCACAAAGCCATCCTGGATCGGCTCGAAGCCGCAGAGCTGATCACCGATGACGAGGTGCAGACGCTCCTTGGGCTCTACAAGCTCGGGTTCGAGGCCGGAGAGGGTAAAGCAGACCCCCAACGGGCCTTTTTCGAGTCGCGTGAGATCTACGACAAGCTGGCGGCGGGCGGCAAGGCCAGCCCCGTCGCGCTGGTGGTGGCGTCGGCCGCCGTCGGGTCGTTCGAGATCTCAGTGAATCCCGAAGGAACGACGACGGTCTCGATCGCCCGGGTGAGCTATGGCTCGAGCCTCGCAGGGATTGGAGCCGGCATCGGATCACTCCTCGGGGGCCCTGCCGGAGGGGTGCTCGGTGGCGCGATCGGCGGCCTGCTGGGCGGAATCGTGGACGACAAGAAGGGTAAGAAATAGTCCGTGCCTCCGGGCGGGCCGGCGCCGACCTGCAGGCCGGCGCCGACCTGCAGGCCGCGTGCCTCGCTGCGATGCCGGACGGACGCTAATGGGAATAGGCGACCGGCGTATATGCCGCTGTGCAGAGTGCGCCGCAGCTCGCAGGGAAGGAGAACTTGTAGCTCGTTCCGGCTTTGATCGGGATGCCGTTCGCGTCAAACGCTCGAATCTGGAAGGCGCTACCACCGGCAACAGTGGCGCCGATCGTGAACAACTGGCCGACCTGGCCACTCATGGTCGCCGCGCGCCACACGCCGTCTTGGAGGTACTGCACCGTGCTGATGCCGTCCTTGAGGTGAGTGATCACGATTGAATTCCAGTACCGCTGTGCATCCTTCCGGAAACCGATCTTGATATCGCCGGTGTAGTTCGGGGCGGACGTGTAGCTCCAGGTGACCTGGCGGTTGTTCCAACTCGCACCGAGGCCGGTCAACACCTTGCCCGCCTTGACGAAATTGCCCAGGGAAGACTGCGCCAGATCAAGGTGGTATCGATCGTTCCAACACCAATTGTTGTAGTCGGGGCAACTATCGGCGATCTGATAGGTCTGGGTCGCGCCCGTGTAAGCGTCATTGACGACCGTGCCGCCGACGCAGAAGCCCTTTCCGACGTTGCCGCCGCTGTTGTCACCGTTGATGCACGTGCCGCCGATCGCGACCGTGATCATCCGGCCGCAGTTGCTGCCGTTGTTGTAAGCACCGGTGCCGCCGGATGCGCTGTACGTGTTGAGCGCGGCGTAGCTCGCAGTGTCGAGCTGCGCAACCGGGACACCGCAGTTGCCGTACGGACCCCACTTCTGCGTGAAAGTAGTTGTCCAGGATGCGTACAGGGCTTTGATAACCGAGGTCGCCGAAACCGAGCCGACCAGCGCGCGCGGGGCGGCACCTGCTGGGGAGGCGCTCGCCGTGGACGAACCCGCCACCAGGACTGCGCACAGCAGCGTCAGGCAGGCGAACAGGGAGAGCAGGGTTCGGTGCATGAGTCCTATCTTGGCGTGACCAGGCGCCTGGCGACAACGGCAATCAGATGGACGACGATGCCCCGCGCTCGGGGGTCGATGGCGATACGGTGCCCTAGGAGATTGCGCGCGATTCGGAACCGTCACCCGGCCCAAAGCCAAGAGCCACGAGCCTGGCGGCACGTGCCCCGGCGTCGGAGGTGGGGCCGATGCTCGGGCCGACCCCCGACGCAGACCTCGTAGTCTGGAGAGCGACGAGGTGCCGAGCGAGAGGACGGGTATGCCCAGGATCACTGCCCCGACCGTTGCCGAACATCGCGTTCGCCAGCGTGCAGCCCTCCTCCACGCAGCGAGGGAACTCCTGATCGACGGGGGAGTCAGCGCCGTCACCCCGGCAGCCGTCGGCGCTGCGGCCGGACTGTCCCGCCCCAGCGTCTACCAGTACTTCTTCTCCGGTGCGGACATCCTGGTCGGCGTGATCGAGGATGCCTTCCCCCGGGGTAATGCTGAACTCCAGTCGGCTCTGGGCTCGGTCACGACTCCGTCGGAACGGCTCGACGTCTATGTTCGGGTGACGTTGCGGCTGGCCGCGGAGGGCGTGCATCGTCCGGCTGCGGCGCTCGCCGCGGCCCAACTGCCTGCAGAATGCCTGGCGCGCCTTTCGGAGTTGCACCGCGAACAGGCGGCGCCCTTCATCCAGGCACTGCGCGACCTCGAGGTGCCCGAGCTCAACATCACCGCCCGTCTACTCAGGGGAGTGCTCGAGGCAGCAATGGCAGCGATCGAATCGGGCGCCTCGTTGCCCGTGGTCACCGAGCGAACCCTCGTATTCGTCCGGTCCGCGGTGGCACCAGCTTTCTAGCCCCGCAGCAGGCGCCCGCTGAATCAGGGCTTCTGCGGGTAGATCGTCTCTCCGCGCTCGAGCATGGCGACGAACTTGGCGATGTTCGCGGCGCGAGTCGCGGGTCGCTTCACGCCGCTGATGCGAAACAGGATGGCAAAGCGGTTTTGCGAGGAGAGCCTCGAAAACAGGTCCGCGGCCACCGGGCTCGCGTCGAGAGCGGCCTGAAGATCGTTCGGGACCGGACTGTCCTTCTGCCGATAGGCGGCTTCCCAGCGCCCGTCGGCCTGGGCGCGTTCGATCTCCGCGAACCCGGCCGGTCGCATCCGCCCGGCTTCGATGAGTCGTGCGACGAGGTCACGGTTGCGCTGGGACCACATGCTCCGGGGTCTGCGCGGTGTGAAGGCGCGCAGAAAATAATCACCGTCAAGGGTGCCGGCCTGCCCATCGATCCAGCCGAAACACAGCGCCACTTCGAGTGCTTCGTCGTAGCTGATGCCCGGTGCGGAGGAGTTTTTCTTCACGAGCTGCAGGCGGATGCCATCGTGGTCGACGTTCTCTTCGAGCCAGGCTTCCCAGTCCGGCGCGGTGCCGAACAACAGGATGGGCTTGCCTGAGTTTTCGGCCATGGCTCCCATCGTAGAGAGCCGAGCCACAACGCTGAATAGGATCGAAGGGTGATCGGACACATTGATGAGGTCGTCATCGACTGCAGGGACCCCGAGGCGCTCGCGACGTTCTGGGCGAGCGTGCTCGGCGGCGAACCACGAGAGCGGGACGCGGCCTGGTGGTACATCCTGCCTCCTGGCTGGACGCAATTGTCGTTTCAGAAGGTACCCGAGGCCAAGACCGTGAAGAACAGGCTGCACCTCGATGTGCGCGTGGACGACATTGCGGCGGCCGCGGACCAGGCCGAACGACTCGGGGCGCGCCGGATCGGTGAGGCGCATCACGACACCGCCGGATCGTTCCAGGTGTTGCAGGACCCTGAGGGCAATGAGTGGTGCGTGGTCAGCCCGGCCGCCGCGCATGACTGAGTGGGAGCTCGACGGGGACGGCCCACTGTGTCCGGTCTGTGGCATCGAGATGCTCGCCGACGGCGTCGACACGGCCGAGGGTCTCGAATCCTGCCATCGGTGCCCGCGGTGCAAGCTCGTCGTTGTCGTCTAGCCGGAGCGACGGGCCAGTGCCCTCGGCGGTGAGAACGAAATCGGTTCTGGGGTGACTGATACGTTGACGACATGAAGGAATTTTCCGTCGGCGACGAGATCGCGGCATTCGTTGCCGAGCGCGACTGGGCGCAGTTCCATACGCCGGAAAACCTCGCGAAGAGCATCTCCATCGAGGCGGCCGAGCTGCTCGAGTGTTTTCAGTGGAATGCCGAGGCGAGCCCCGAGCGCGTTCGGGAAGAATTGGCCGACGTCCTCACCTATTGCCTTGTCCTTGCTGAGCGGATCGGCGCTGATCCGAACCAGATCGTTCTCGACAAACTTGCACTGACGCGAGACAAGTATCCGGTGGACAAGGCGCGGGGGCGAAGCACGAAGTATGACGCCCTGTGAGATTGAGCGCCTAGAGGTCTAGAACGGACTTGGGTTGTCGGGGTTGTCGGGTTCGGGGTCGAGGTTCCAGACGTCGACGACCGGGGCCGGCGGTTTGGGTGTGGGTGTGGGTTTCCGGGGTGGTCTCATGTCGGCTGAGGGTTCGACGATGTAGCTGTACCCGGCCGGGGACGTCCACTCGATGCGCCCGTCGCCCAGGTGTCTCGGTGTCCACCGGGTGTAGCTCTTCACCGCGTGGTGGTAGGGGCAGAGGTGGGCGAGGTTCATCGCGTCGGTTTCGCCGCCGTGCTGCCATTCCACACTGTGATCCAGGTCCGAGCGCTTGGCGGAGCGGCGGCAGCCGGGGAAGGTGCAGGTTTCGTCCCGCACCTCGAGCCATTTCTTGAGCGCGGCCGGGACCTT
>NZ_JASJVI010000010.1:0-72286 GCF_035019865.1 Cryobacterium sp. 10I5 | reverse complement strand
GTATCTCGCGGCTCTGCTCTTCATCGTCGTCGGGGTGCGTGTCAAGGTTCCCGTGCACTGAGCGCCGTGTGGGGTGTGCCGTCGGGCGGATGCGCGGGCGTAGACTACAGGTGCGTCGAAACCCGGTCGTCGTCTCGACCTCCCCGGTGTATTACCGAAGCGGTCTGCAGCACAATCGTTTCGTTGGCTCGGCCCGGTTCGACGATTGCTCGCTCTGGTGTCCACGGATGCCGCACGACGTCGCGCGTGGATCACGCTGCCGCAGCCGCTGTGAAGTTGGAGAAGAATGGCATACACCCGCCAGGCCCCAGGCTCGAACAACCATGCCCCGGCCGGAGGCCGCGCCCGGCAGCGCGCACGCTCCAGGGACGACGACGCCCCGATCATCCCGATCCTCGCGCGCAAGGTGCGCGAGGTCGAGGCCAAGGCCCAGTCGGGCACCAAGCTCGGGCCCACGAACCGCACGAAGTACCAGGTCATCGCGCTCCTGATGCGCGAGGAACGCGCCAGGGTCAAGGGCGACCGCGAGCTCACCGACGCGAACCGGGCAGAGCTGCTCAAACGCCTCGACGGCATCGCCCAGATCCTCGCGAAGACCGCAGCACGCGACACGAGCCTGATCACGCTCCTCGAACCCGACGCCGGCGTCTCGACCGTCGCGCAGCGCTTCCGCCGCGACTGGCTCCTCGAATCCGGGGCAGAACTGAGCCCGGACGAACTGATCATCACCCGCGAGCCTGAGGTCAAGCCCGAGGAGCCGGAGAATCAGGTCGTCCCGCAGTCCGTGCGGGCGCGCCAGCTCGCCAACCCCTTCCTCGCCCCCGATTTCAGCGCAGTCCAGGCCGCCCCCGTCATCTCGGGTCGCCGCCTCGCCAACTGGGAACTCATCGGCCCGCTCTTCAAGTCCTTCGAATACGGCTCAGGCGGCCAGGCCGCGAGCATGGACCTGCCGGAGGCGCCCGTCATCGACCGGCTCTCCCCGCCCGGCATGGAACTCATGCGCCACCAGTCCCGCTTCATCGAGAGCGCGCGGCTCGGCCATCGCAGCTACCTGCTCGCCGACGAGCCGGGGCTCGGCAAGACCGCCCAGAGCCTGCTCGCGGCCTCCGTCGCCGGCGCGTACCCGCTCCTCGCCATCGTGCCCAACGTCGTCAAGATGAACTGGGTGCGTGAGGTCGAGATGTGGACGCCGCAGCGCCGGGCGACCGTCATCCACGGCGACGGCGACACCCTCGACGCCTTCGCCGACGTCGTCATCGTGAACTACGACGTTCTCGACCGGCACCGGGCCTGGCTCGGCACCCTCGGCTTCAAGGGCATGGTCGTCGACGAGGCGCACTTCATCAAGAACCTGCAGTCGCAGCGCTCCCGCCATGTGCTCGCCCTCGCCGAGCAGATCCGCCGCCGCACCCCCGGCGGCAACCCGCTCCTGATGGCCCTGACCGGTACCCCGCTGATCAACGACGTCGACGACTTCCGCGCCATCTGGCAGTTCCTCGGCTGGATCGACGGCGACAAGCCGACCGCGAAACTCATGGCGCGCCTCGAGGCCACCGGCCTCACCCCGGCGGATGCCGGCTTCTACTCCGAGGCCAGGGCCGCGGTCATCGACATGGGCATCGTGCGCCGCCGCAAGGTCGACGTTGCGGCGGACCTGCCCGCCAAGCGCATCGCCGACCTGCCCGTCGAACTCGACGACGACCTCGGCCGGTCGATCCGCCAGGCCGAACGGGAACTCGCCGCCCGCCTCGTCACCCGGTACCACGGTCTCGTGTCCGCGCGCCATCCCGGCCGCAAGGCGCCGACCCTCGACGGTGCAGAGCGCGCCGCGTTCATCCGCGCGGTCGCCCACGCGGAGCTCGAGGAGTCCAAGGGCCAGACCACCGGCGAGAACGTGTTCACGATGGTGCGCAAGATCGGCCAGGCCAAGGCCGGACTCGCCGCAGACTACGCCGTGCAACTCGCGCACTCGGTCGGCAAGGTCGTGTTCTTCGCCAAGCACATCGACGTCATGGACACCGCGGAACAGATCTTCGCCAAGCGCGGCATGCGTTCCGTCTCCCTCAGGGGCGACCAGACCGCGCTCGCCCGCCAGGCCGCGATCGACTCCTTCAACAACGACCCGGGCGTCGCCGTCGTCGTCTGCTCGCTCAGCGCCGCCGGCGTCGGGGTCAATCTGCAGGCCGCCTCGAACGTCGTGCTCGCCGAGCTCAGCTGGACGGCCGCAGAGCAGACCCAGGCCATCGACCGGGTGCACCGCATCGGCCAGTCGGAACCGGTCACCGCGTGGCGGATCATCGCCGCGCACACGATCGACGCGCGCATCGCCGAACTGATCGGCAGTAAGCAGGGTCTCGCGGCCCGCGCGCTCGACGGCGTCGAGGGTGAGGTCTCGTCCGAGGACTCGATCCAGGCCAGCGCACTCGTCTTCCTGCTCACCCAGGCGCTCGACGGGGAGCTGTAGCCCGGGTTCCCCGGGCCGGATTTGAGTCTGGCCCCGATTCGGGACCATCATTAGGGGTTGGTGAGAGCGCCGACATGAGTACTTAAGCATGAAGGAGCAGTCACAGATGAAAATTGGTATCCTCACGAGCGGTGGAGACTGCCCCGGGCTGAACGCGGTTATTCGCGGTTCCGTCCTTAAAGGTGTTCGCGTTCTCGATGACGAATTCATCGGCATCCGCAACGGCTGGCGCGGGCTGGTGCAGGGGGAGTTCATGACCCTCGATCGCCACAGCGTGCGTGGATTATCCCGCCAGGGCGGCACCATTCTCGGCAGCTCGCGCACCAACCCGTTCGAGGGCGAGAACGGCGGGCCCGTTAACATCCAGAAAATGATGGATGCCGAGGGCATCGACGCCATTATCGCGATCGGTGGCGAGGGCACGCTGACCGCGGCCCGCCGCCTCACCGACGCAGGCATCCGCATCGTCGGCGTACCGAAGACCATCGACAACGACCTCGAGGCCACCGACTACTCGTTCGGATTCAACACCGCCGTCGAGATCGCCACCGAGGCCATCGACCGCCTCCGCACCACCGCCGAGTCGCACGGGCGTTGCATGATCGTCGAGGTCATGGGCCGCCACGTCGGCTGGATCGCCCTGCACTCCGGAATGGCCGGCGGAGCACACGCCATCCTCATCCCCGAGCAGAGCCAGACCATCGAGCAGATCTGCGAGTGGGTCCTCAGCGTCCGCGACCGCGGCCGCGCACCGGTCCTCGTCGTCTCGGAGGGCTTCAAGCTCGCCGGCATGGAGGAAGCACTCTCCACCAAGGGCCTCGACGCGTTCAACCGCCCCCGCCTCGGCGGCATCAGCGAAATGATCGCCCCGATGGTCGAAGAGCGCACCGGCATCGAAACCCGCGCGACCGTCCTCGGCCACACCCAGCGCGGCGGCTCCCCGTCGGCCTACGACCGCGTGCTCGCCACCCGCCTGGGCATGGCCGCCGTCGACGCGATCCACGCCGGCCAGTGGGGCTCCATGGTCTCGCTCAAGGGCACCGACATCGAGATCGTCAGTATCGCCGACGCCACGATCGGCCTGAAGACCGTCCCGCAGGCACGCTACGACGAGGCCGCCGTCCTCTTCGGCTAAAGCCGGCAGCATCACCCGATCGCATCCCTGAGGGGTCGCAGATCGACCTTCGCAGCACACGGGAAGGTCGAATTGCGACCCCTCAGCGTGTGAGAAGGTCGATTTGCGACCCCTCAGCTGATGGAACCGGGGAGGAGAGGGTCAGGCGAGTTTGGCCTGCACCTGCGCGAGCGAGGGGTTCGTCGCGCTCGACCCGTCCGGGAACAGCACCGTCGGCACGGTGCGGTTGCCGCCGTTCAGGCTCATCACGAGTTCGCTCGTGCCGTCGACCTCTTCGACGTTGACCTCGGTGTAGCCGACGCCGGCCTTGTCGAGCTGGGACTTCAACCGGGAGCAATAGCCGCACCAGTTGGTCGTGAACATGGTGATGGTGCCCGACTCGGGAACGAAATTCATAGGCGCAGCCTAACAAACCCCGCCGTTAAGCTGGGACCATGACCCTGCCCCAGGTGTGCGTGTGCTACCTCACCCGCGAATCGCCCGCCGGCGTCGCCCAGGTTCTCCTCGGCCGTAAGAAGAAGGGCCTCGGGCTCGGCAATATCGTCGGCCTCGGCGGCAAGCTCGAACCTGGTGAAACCGCGGTGGATGCCGCGGTGCGCGAAATCGAGGAGGAGTCCGGACTCCGTGTCGCGGCATCCGCCCTGACCGCCCTCGGCGTGCTGACCTACCTGTTCCCGCACCGGGAGGCGTGGAGCCAGGAATCGTCTGTCTTCGTGTGCCGTGACTGGAGCGGCACACCCCGGGAATCGGACGAACTGAACCCGGTGTGGTTCGATGTCGCGGCGCTGCCCCTCGACGAGATGTGGGACGACGCCAGGCACTGGCTGCCCGGCGTTCTCGCGGGGGTCCCGGTACGCGAGACCTTCACGTTCGGGCCCGACCTCGCGACGGTCGTCGCCCGCGGGTGAACGTCCGGTGAACCAGGGGTTGCCGCCTGTTGAATTGACCTGACCTCCCGGGAGTGTCAGGATCGTAAGGTCGCTTGCTCGTCCGGCGTCCGGGAAACAGCGCGGATTCGGCTGCACCCCGTTGAGCCGAACAAGAAAGCCTCCGGTGGATCTCACCCTGATCGTCGCGCTCGTCATTGCGCTCTCCCTCGTCTTCGACTTCACCAACGGCTTCCACGACACCGCGAACGCGATGGCGACGCCGATCGCGACCGGGGCGATGCGACCCAAGGTCGCCGTCGGCCTCGCAGCGGTGCTCAACCTCGTCGGCGCCTTCCTCTCCACCGAGGTCGCGAAGACCGTGTCGGGCGGCATCATCCGAGAGGGCAACGGCGGGGTCCAGATCACGCCGCAGATCATCTTCGCCGGCCTCATCGGCGCGATCGTCTGGAACCTGATCACCTGGCTCCGCGGCCTGCCCTCGAGCTCGAGCCACGCCCTCTTCGGCGGCCTGATCGGCGCGGCCATCATCGGGATCGGCGTCCAGTCCGTCGACTTCGGGGTCGTCTTCGCCAAGGTGATCCTGCCCGCACTGATCGCGCCGGTCACGGTCGGTGTCGTCGCGCTCATCGCGACCCGGCTCGCGTACTTCATCACCCGTCGTGACGCCGGCAAGGCGGACGGCCGGGGCGGCTTCCGCTACGCGCAGATCTTCTCGTCCTCGCTCGTCGCCCTCGCCCACGGCACCAACGACGCGCAGAAGACCATGGGCGTGATCACCCTGACCCTCATCGCCGGCGGATTCCAGGCCGTCGGCAGCGGCCCGCAGTGGTGGGTCATCTGCACGTGCGCGCTCGCGATCGCGATCGGGACGTACACCGGCGGCTGGCGGATCATCCTCACAATGGGCAGGGGCCTCACCGACGTCAAGCCCGCCCAGGGCTTCGCCGCGGAGACCAGCACGGCCGCGACCATCCTCGCGTCCAGCCACCTCGGCTTCGCGCTCTCGACAACTCAGGTCGCCTCCGGCTCCGTCATCGGGTCCGGCCTCGGCCGCCGCGGGGCGACCGTGCGCTGGGGCATGGCCGGCCAGATCGCACTCGGCTGGCTGCTGACCCTGCCCGCCTCCGCGGTCATGGGCGCGTTCGCCGCCGGCTTCACGCTGCTCGGGCCGATCGGACTCGTCATCGACCTGGTCCTCGGCTCGGTCATCGTCGCTCTGTTGTTCCGGCAGTCGCGGCGCACCCGCATCACCCACGACAACCTGCACGACATCGATGACGCCGCCCTTGTCGTCAAGATCAAGAAGACGCCGCGGCGCATCGCGCGCCGCGACCGGAAGAAGGTATCTCTGTGATCGACTGGGGAGCATTCTTCGTCGTGGCCGGGGCCTCGCTCCTGGCGTCGACCGTCGTCGTGAGCCTGTACTCGCTCGGACTCCGGCTGCTGACCAGCGCCGGCCGGGCCCTCGTCGTGGATCCGGCGTCCTTCACCGGCGCGATCACGGTGCTCACGCCCAAGCGGGCCGCGAAAGAGGCCAAGCGGCGGCGCAAATCAGCGACGGCGAACCCGCTGACCGCGTTCCAGAAGCGCCTCGCGCTCGTCGGGGCCTATGCCTGCTTCTCGGTCAGCGTCGCGGCCGTGCTCTACGGCGTCTACCTGATCGTGCCCGCCCTGCACCGCTGACCGGATGTCGCACGCACGGTCCGCGTGACCGGTCGCGCGTGCTCGGAGCGGCTCCCCGGTCGGGGCTCAGGCGCTGCAACGTCGGAGGATTTCGCGACCGGCGGCATCCGCCGCCCGGGGATGCGGCGTGTTGCGAAAAACTCCGACGTTGCGTCGGGCGACGCGCCGCGCGGCGACCGGCGGTCGGTGGATGCTGGGCGCAGCTCCCGCGTGAAGGGTCGCGGCGTTGCGCGTTGAGGGGCGCTGCAATGTCGGAGGATTTCGCGACCGGCGGCATCCGCCGCGCGGGGATGCGGCGTGTTGCGAAAAACTCCGACGTTGCGTCGGGTGAGCGGGTGAGCGGGTGAGCGGGTCAGCGGTCGGTGCGGCGCAGCCGGCCGATCACGGTCATCACGTGGTAGATCACGATGGCGGCGACCGTGCCGAGCGCGATGCCGTTGAAGCTCAGGGTGCCCGCGGTGAAGGTGTAGTCGGCGATGCCGATGATCAGCGCGGTCGCGGCGGTGAACTGGTTGACCGGGCGGCTGAAGTCGACCTTGTTGTCGAGCCAGATCTTGACGCCGATGATGCCGATCAGGCCGTAGAGGGCGGTCGTGACTCCGCCGAGCACACCGGCGGGGATCGTGTTGATGAGCGCGCCGATCTTGGGGGAGAGGCCGAGCAGTACGGCAACGAGGCCGGCGACCCAGTACGCGGCGGTCGAGTAGATCCGGGTCGCGGCCATTACGCCGATGTTCTCGCCGTAGGTCGTCGTTCCGGAGCCGCCGCTGAACCCGGCGAGCATCGTCGCGAGCCCGTCGGCCATCAGGGCGCGGCCGGTGAACCGGTTCACCTTCGCATCCGTCATCTGGGCGACGCCGCGGATGTGGCCGACGTTCTCGGCCACGAGCACGAGCACGACCGGCAGGAATGCGGGGAGGACGCCGAGCACGGCGGCGTTCTCGAAGGGGTTCGTCGGCAGCGTGAAGGGCGGGAGGCCGATCCAGGCGGCCTCGTTGACCTTGGAGAAGTCGACCTGGCCGGACAGGACGGCGGCGAGGTAGCCGACCGCGACACCGATCACGATCGAGAGCCGACCGAGGATGCCGCGGAACAGCACCGTGGAGAGGATGACGGCGGCGAGGGTGATCACGGCGGTCAGGGGAGCGACGACGAAGTTCGCCTTGGCGACCGGGGCGAGGTTGAACCCGATCAGGGCGACGATCGCGCCGGAGACGACGGGCGGCATCAGCGCGTCGATCCAGCCGGTGCCGGTGACCTGCACCACGACGCCGATGACCGCGAGCAGGACGCCGACGGCGAGGATGCCGAACAGGGCGCTCCCCATACCGGCCGTCGCGACGGCGGCGGTGATCGGCGCGATGAAGGCGAACGAACTGCCGAGGTAGCTGGGGAGCTTGTTCTTCGTGAGGATCAGGAAGAGCAGGGTGCCGACACCGGAGAAGAAGAGCGTGGTGCTCGGCGGGAAACCGGTGAGCAGCGGAACGAGGAATGTCGCGCCGAACATCGCGACGACGTGCTGGGCCCCGATGCCGATCGTGAGGGGCCAGTTCAGGCGCTCACCCGGCCCGACCACGTCTCCGACCCCGACCGTTTTTCCGTCGCCGTGCAGGGTCCAGGGCAGTGCCATTGTCGCTCGTTTCGTAGTGGGACGTATTCCGATCGTAGTGAAGAATTAGGATCGGATCGTGACTCGAACCGTTCAGCCCGCCCACGACGACTCGCTTGACGCGGCACTGACCGTCCGGATCGGGACCGGCCTGGTGCGGGGCATCCGGGTGCGGGGGGTCCGCGCCTGGCGGGGCATTCCCTACGCCGCTGCGCCCGTCGGGCCTCTCCGGTTCCGAGCCCCGCGGCCGCCGGAGGCATGGCCGGGTGTCCGCGATGCGACCGACTGGGGACCCGTGTCGCCGCAAAGCCACAAGGGCCAGTTCAACGGGGCTCGCCCGGACATCCCGCAGGGCGAGGACTGCCTCAATCTCAACGTGATCGCCCCTGACACGCCGGTCGACCCGGCCGCGCTCCGCCCGGTGATGGTGTTCATCCACGGGGGCGCGTACAGCGTCGGGTCCTCGCGCGAGGTGCCCACTCAGGGCGAGGGCCTCGTTCGGCGCGGCGGCATCGTCTACGTCAGCCTGAACTACCGTCTCGGCGCGCTTGGCTACCTCGACTTCAGCAGCTACTCGACGCCGGAGCGCCCGTTCGAGAGCAATCTCGGGCTGCGGGACCAGACCGCCGCCCTCACCTGGGTGCGGGACAACATCCGCTTCTTCGGCGGTGACCCGGATGCCGTGACGCTCTTCGGCGAGTCGGCAGGGGGCAACGCCGTGACGACCCTGATGACCGTGCCGAGCGCGCACGGCCTCTTCCAGCGCGCGATCGCGCAGAGCGCACCGCCGAACGCGGTGTATCCGCCTGCGCTCACGGCGGAGTGGGCGCGCGACTTCGTGAGTATCCTCGCCGCACGCGCGACGGAGAATGCCGGACCGGACGCGAACCCGGGTCCGCTCGAGCAGTCCCGGGCGCTGCTGCTCGGCGCGTCACCGGCCCGGCTCGCGGCCGCCACGATGGAGCTCACCGTGCGGGCACCCGACCAGTACCCCGGCACGATTCCGCTGTCGCCCGTCATCGACGGTGACTTCCTGCCCGAACGCCCGCTCGACGCATTCCGGGACGGCCGCGCCGCCCGGATCCCGCTGATCATCGGCACCAACGCCCGCGAGGGCTCCCTCTTCAACGGACGGATCGACATCCTCGCGTCGACGCCCAAGCGCATCCGCGCGATCTTCGCCAACACGAAGAAGAAGGCGCGGAAGGCCCTCACCGCGCAGTACCCGGGGATTCCGGCGCTGCGGCCGGCCCTCGACTTCGGCGGCGATTTCTCGTTCTGGTACCCGAGCGTGAAGGTCGGCGAGCGCCACTCCCGCTACGCCCCCGTGCACTTCTACCGCTTCGACTTCGCTCCGCGCCTCGTGCGGCGGATGGGCTTTGACGCGACCCACGGCCTCGAACTGTTCCCGCTCTTCGACCGGCTCGACGGCTGGTTCGGCCGGGGCATGACGATCATCGGCGGCCGGCGCGAGTTCAAGGCGATCGGGGCGCGCATGCAGCGCTGGTGGCTCGGCTTCGCGACGACGGGTGAACCGGATGCCGCGTGGCCGCTCTATGACGAGGCGCGCCGGGCGACCCTCATCATCGATGCGGTGGACCGGGTCGAGTCCGATCCGCTTGCCGAGCGGCGGCTGGCGTGGGGAGCCTTCGTCCCGCACGTCTGATCGGGACAGGCAGGGGCCTGAGAGCGACAAGCGTAAGCTGGAAGCTGCAAATCAGCCGAGACGGCAACTTGGAGAACCCCATTCCCGTTACACAGACCGACACGCCCACACCGCTCCCGACCGGCCTGAAGGCGCGTCTCGACCGGTACTTCGAGATCACGACCCGCGGTTCCAGCTGGGGTCGTGAAGTCCGCGGCGGCCTCGTCACCTTCGTGACCATGGCGTACATCGTCATCCTCAACCCCCTCATCCTCGGCGGTTTCAGCGCTGACCAGGCCTCTGTCGACGTCGTCGGCGGCTGGCTGCCGAACGCCCAGGTTGCCGCGGTCACCGCGCTCACCGCCGGCGTCATGACGATCCTCTTCGGCGTGATCGCCCGCCTGCCGTTCGGCTTCGCCGCGGGCCTCGGCATCAACTCCTACCTCGCCGTCAGCGTCATCGGGCAGGTCACCTGGCCGGAGGCGATGGGCCTCGTGCTCATCAACGGACTGATCATCGTGCTCCTGGCCTCGACCGGGCTCCGCGAGATGATCTTCAACGCCGTTCCGCACCAGCTCAAGATCGCCATCACCGTCGGCATCGGCCTGTTCATCGCGTTCATCGGCCTCGTCGACTCCGGATTCGTCCGCTCGAGCGGCACCGCGAGCCCGCCCGTGCAGCTCGGCGACAACGGCTCGATCGTGACGCTGCCGACCACCGTGTTCGTGATCGGCCTGCTCCTGATCGGCGTGCTCGTCGCCCGCAAGGTCAAGGCCGCCATCCTGATCGGTATCGTTGCGACCACGGTCGTCGCCGTCATCCTCGAGGCGATCTTCAAGGTCGGGCCCTCGCTGGGCACCAACACCTTCGGCTGGAACCTCAACGCGCCGGTGCTCCCGACGACCGTAGTCTCCCTGCCCGACCTGAGCCTGCTCGGCCACGTGAGCTTCGGCGCCTTCGACCGCATCGGCGTCCTCGCCGCACTCATGCTCGTCTTCACGCTCGTCTTCACGAACTTCTTCGACGCGATGGGCACCATGACCGGCCTCGCGACCGAAGCAGGCCTCGCCGACAAGAAGGGCAACTTCCCCCGGCTGAAGTCGGCCCTGATCGTCGAGGGCGTCGGCGCCGTGCTCGGCGGCGCGACGTCAGGCTCCTCCAACACCGTGTTCGTCGAATCCGGCGCCGGCATCGGCGAGGGAGCCCGCACCGGCTTCGCGAACATCATCACCGGCCTTCTGTTCCTCGCCGCGATGTTCTTCACCCCGCTCACCCAGATCGTGCCCCTGGAGGTCGCCGCGGCCGCGCTCGTGATCGTCGGCGCGATGATGGTCTCGCAGATCCGGTTCATCGACTTCAGCGAATTCTCCATCGTGTTCCCCGTGTTCCTCACCATCATCGTGATGCCGCTGACCTATTCGATCGCCAACGGGATCGGCGCCGGCTTCATCAGCTGGGTCGTCGTGCGCTCGTTCTCCGGCAAGGCGCGCGAGATCAGCCCGCTGCTCTGGATCGTCGCGGCCGGCTTCCTGGTCTTCTTCGTGCGCGGCCCGATCGAGACCCTGATCGGCGGCTGACCCCCTCACCAATTCGACGGAGTTCTTGCCCGGAATGCGCTTAGATCGCGCTCTCACGGGTCAGAATCCCAAAATCTCCGTCGAATCGGTTGGGGCGGATGCGGGGGATAGCCCCATGGTCGACGTCTGGCCGGCTTCGTACTCTGGAAGAGAGCCGCGAACCGCGGCCGCATCCCAAGGAGAGCCCAGAATGTCCACCCTGCATCCCGACCAGACGACCACGCCCGCTGCGTACCCGGCTCCGCCGGCGTACGACTACCAGCCTGCCGCGCCGGTCCGGCCCTCGAGCCCGCTCGCGCTGACGAGCCTCGTGCTCGGCCTCGTCTCGATCCTCGCCGGCTGGACCTTCGTGGCGCCGATCGTCGGGCTCGTCACCGGCATGCTCGCCCTCGGCCGGGAACCATACGCCCGCACGATGGCCCTGTGGGGCATCGTGCTCAATGCCGTGATGCTCGCCGGGGTGTTCCTGCTGCTGGTGCTCGGCCTGGTCTTCGGGCTCGCCTTCCTGCCGTTCCTGCCCTTCACCATCACCCTCTGACCTGGCGCCGGCGCCGACACTCGCCGTTTGCACCGACCGTCGCCGTTCCACCGGCGATTCTCGGCACGAGCGGCGAGTGTCGGGGCCCGACCGAGGCATCCACTCGGTCCGGAAGCGAGCAGCGCTGTGCGCTACTCGAGGAAGCCGCGGAGCAGGAGAGCGGTGCCGGCGAGGTGCTCGGCCATCGCCTGCGCGGCCGCATCGGGCCGTCCGGCCAGGATCGCCGCGACGATCTCCTCGTGTTGCCGGTCCGAATGCACGATGTTCGGGCCCAGGAGCGGGATGGCGTCGAGGAGCTCGTTGACCCGCATCCGCACCTCGGCGAGGAGCGGCACGAGCGAGGGGGAACCGGCCAGTTCCCCGATCATCAGGTGCAGCCGGGAATCGAGGCGACGGTAATCGGCTCCCGTGGCGGCCCGCGACTCGGCCAGGCTCGCCCAGAGCTGTTCCCGCGCGGCCTGCCCGAGCGTGCGGGCGGCGGCGTGCCGGGCGGCGCCCACCTCGAGGATCTCCCGGAGGGTGAGCGCGTCGTCGATCTCGCGCGCGGGCGGCACCCGCCGGGCGAGCGGATGCGCCGGCGCCGGAACTCCGGAGCCCGAAGCACCCCGGTCGGTACCGTCCGCACCGTCGGTGACCTCGGACCCGCCTGTGTTCGGTTGCGTGTGTCGCGTCCGAGTGCCGTCGGTCGCCTCGCCGGTACCCGGCAGGACCTCCGTCACGAAGGTGCCGCCGTAGCGGCCCCTGCGCGCGACCAGGTACCCCGCTTCGGCGAGGCTCTTGAGTGCATCCCTCAGGGTGTCGCGGCTCACCGCGAGCATCGCCGCGAGTTCGCGTTCCGCGGGGAGCCGCTCACCCGGAGCGATCAGCCCGAGACGCACCGTCTGCAGCAGGCGCTGCACGGTCTCCTCGAAGGCGTTGCCGCCGTGCACCGGCCGGAGCAGGAGGCCGCTGTCGCGGCCGGGGGATTCATCGATCATGGTGGGTCCGTTACGTTTACCGGTTTCCAGTTGACCACAGATTCCGCGGGCCTCGCGCTCCCGGCCGCGGTCTTCCGTGCGGGCCTACAGGGGCGTGACGTAGGCCGAGCTGATGCCGCCGTCGACGAGGAACGTCGACCCGGTGATGAAGGAGGAGTCGTCGCTCGCGAGGAACGCGACCGCCGCCGCGAGTTCGGCGGGCTCGGCGAAGCGGCCGACCGGGATGTGCACGAGCCGCCTCGCCGCCCGCTCCGGGTCCTTCGCGAACAGCTCCTGAAGCAGCGGCGTGTTCACCGGGCCGGGGCAGAGCGCGTTGACCCGGATGCCCTGCCGCGCGAACTGCACCCCGAGCTCCCTGCTGAGGGCGAGCACCCCGCCCTTCGACGCCGTGTAGGAGATCTGGCTCGTCGCCGAGCCCAGCACCGCGACGAAGGAGGCGGTGTTGATGATCGACCCGCTGCCCTGCTGCGTCATGTGGCGGAGGGCCGCCCGGCAGCAGAGGTAGACCGACTTCAGGTTGACGTCCTGCACCCGCTGCCAGGCGGGCAGCTCCGTCGTCTCGATCGAGTCGTCGTCCGGCGGGGAGATGCCGGCGTTGTTGAAGGCCACGTCCACGGAACCGTAGGTGTGCTTCGCCGTGTCGAAGAGGGCATTGACCTCGTCCTCGTCCGTCACGTCGACCCTGACGAACAGGCCGCCGACCTCTGCGGCGGCGACGCGACCCGCGGCCTCGTCGACGTCGCCGATCACGACCTTCGCGCCCTCTGCGGCGAACCGGCGGGCGGTCGCGAGGCCGATCCCGCTCGCTCCGCCCGTGATCACGGCGACCTTCCCGGCAAGGCGCTGGGTCAGGTCGATCGGGGTGATGGTGCTCATGGCTGCTCCTGGTGGTTGGGGGTGGAGATCTCGTCGACGGCGATGAACACGTTCTTCGTCTCGCTGAAACTCAGCGGGGCGTCCGGGCCGAGTTCGCGGCCGAGCCCGGACTGCTTGAACCCGCCGAACGGGGTCGAGTACCGCACCGAGGAGTGCGAATTCACCGAGAGGTTGCCGGATTCGACGGCGCGCGCCACCCGGATCGCCCGGCCGACGTCGCGGGTCCAGATCGAGCCGGACAGGCCGTACGCCGTGTCGTTGGCGAGGCCGACGGCATCCGCTTCACCGTCGAAGGGAAGGACGGTGACGACGGGGCCGAAGATCTCCTCCGTCGCCGTGCGGTCGGAGCGCGAGGCGGGGGCGAGCACCGTCGGCGGGAACCAGAACCCGGGGCCGTCTGGCGCGCTGCCGCGGAAGAGCACCGGCGCGCCGGGCGGAACATACCCGGAGACGCTCGCGAAGTGCTCCGCCGAGACGAGCGGGCCCATCTCCGTGTCCGGGTCGAGCGGGTCGCCGACGCGCACCGCGGCGACGGCGGGTTCGAGCAGCTCCAGGAACCGGTCGTAGACGCTGCGTTCGACGAGGATGCGGCTGCGTGCGCAGCAGTCCTGGCCGGCGTTCTCGAACACCCCGGACGGCGCGGCCGCTGCGGCCTTCTCGAGGTCGGAATCGGCGAAGACGATGTTGGCGCTCTTGCCGCCGAGTTCGAGGGTGACCCGTTTCACCTGCGCGGCGCAGCCGGCCATCACCCGCTTGCCGACCGCCGTCGAGCCCGTGAAGACGACCTTCCGCACGGCGGGATGGGTGACGAACCGCTCGCCGACGACCGAACCGCGGCCGGGGAGCACCTGGAACAGGTGCTCGGGCAGGCCCGATTCGAGGGCGAGCTCGCCGAGGCGGATGCTCGAGAGCGGCGTCCACTCGGCGGGCTTGAGCAGCACGGCGTTGCCGGCCGCGAGGGCGGGCGCGAAACCCCACGCGGCGATCGTCATCGGGAAATTCCACGGCGTGATCACGCCGACGACGCCGAGCGGCTCCTGGAAGGTCACGTCGAGGCCGCCGGCGACCGGGATCTGGCGCCCGAACAGCCGCTCCGGCGCGGCGGAGTAGTACTCGAGCACGTCACGCACGTGCCCCGCCTCCCAGCGGGCCTGGGTGAGCGGATGCCCCGAGTTCGTGACCTCGATCCGAGCGAGGTTCTCCCGGTCGCCGTCGACCGCTGCGGCGAAGCGGCGGAGCGCGGCCGCCTTGTCCGCAGGGGAGACCCGGGCCCAGGACCGCTGCGCGACCTGCGCGCGGTCGATCGCGGCATCCGTCGACTCGAGGTCCCGGTGCTCGACGACGGACACCACGGTCTCGTCGGCCGGGTTGACCACGGTGTAGCTGCTCACTCGGAGATCCTTCGTTCGTGTTCGTGTTCGTGTTCGTGTTCGTGTTCGGGCGCGCGTGCGGATGCGGGGGCCGGGGCCGTGACGGCTGCGCCGGCCGCCCGGCTGTCACGGGCGCTCCGGTAGCCGCGCGCGGCGTCGACGAGGCCGGCGAACAGTCGGAGGTCGTCGGGATCCTGTTCCGGGTGCCACTGCACGGCGACGCCGAAACCGACCCCCGCAAGCTCGACGGCCTGCACGACGCCCTCGCGGGTCACGGCGGTCACGGACAGCCCGGCGCCGAGCCGGTCGATCGACTGGTGATGGTAGACGGGCACGGTCAGGGTCGACTGCGGGGCCTCGAGCAGGTCGTGCAGCCGGGAGTCCGGCTCGACGACGACGTCGACGACCCCGAAGACCCCGCCGCCGGCCTGGTGCCCGGCGTGTCCGAGCAGATCGGGGAGGTGCTGGTGCAGGGTGCCGCCGAGGCTGACGTTGAGCAGCTGGGCGCCGCGGCAGATCCCGAGGAAGGGCAGGTCCCGCTCGATCGCGGCGCGGAGCAGCTCGTCCTCCCAGGCGTCCCTGTCCCGGCGCGGCGGGTCGGTGAGCGGATGCGCCGCCTGGCCGTACCGGGCGGGATCGACGTCCTTCCCCCCGGTCACGATCAGGCCGTCGAGGGAGTCGAGCACCCGGCCGACCGTCTCCGGGTTCGCGGGCTGGGGCGGAAGCAGCACAGCGATGCCGCCCGCGCGGATCACCGCGTCGAAGTACACCTCGGGCAGGAACGCCGCGGACACGTCCCAGACCCCGGTCGTGGCCTGCTCGAGGTAGGTGGTCAGGCCGATCAGCGGTGCGGAAGTCGGTGCGGAAACCGGTGCCGTGACCGGTGCTGGATCCGGGTCAGAGCCGTTCAAAACCGCGCACCCGCTCCCAGTCGGTCACCGCCGCGTCGTAGGCGGCGAGCTCGACCGTGGCATTGTTCAGGTAGTGGTCCACCACGTCGTCGCCGAAGGCCTCCCGCGCCACCGCCGACGAGGCGAACAGCGCCGTCGCCTCCCGCAGCGACCCGGGGACCCGGGCGGCGTCGCTCTCGTAGGCATTGCCGGTGAAGGCGTCCTCGAGGTCGAGCTTGTTCTCGATACCGTAGAGTCCCGCCGCGATGAGGGCGCTCACCGCGAGGTACTGGTTCACGTCGCCGCCGGGCACCCGGTTCTCCACCCGCATGCCGAGGCCGCGGCCGACGACCCGCAGGGCGCAGGTGCGGTTGTCGAAGCCCCACTTGATCGCCGTCGGTGCGAAGCTGCCCGCGACGTAGCGCTTGTACGAGTTGATGTTGGGCGCCGAGAACAGGGTCAGCTCGCGCATGACCGCGAGCTGGCCGGCCAGGAACTGACGGAACACGGTCGACATGCCCCCGGCATCCGCCTGGTCGGCGAAGACGGCACTCCCGTCGGTGCCACGGAGGCTGATGTGGATGTGGCAGCTGTTGCCCTCGCGCTCGTCGTACTTCGCCATGAAGGTGAGGCTCTTGCCGTGCGCGTCGGCGATCTCCTTGGCTCCGTTCTTGCAGATCGAGTGGTTGTCGCACGTCTCGAGCGCGGTCGCGTAGCGGAAGGCTATTTCCTGCTGGCCGAGGTTGCACTCGCCCTTGACGCCCTCGCAGTACATCCCGGCGCCGTCCATCGCGAGGCGGATGTCCCGGAGCAGCGGCTCCATCCGGCTCGAGGCGAGCAGGGCGTAGTCGATGTTGTAGTCGCTCGCCGGGGTCAGGCCGAGGTACCCCTTCTTCCACGCATCGCGGTAGCCGTCGTCGAAGACCATGAACTCGAGCTCGGTGCCCACGTAGGCCACGAGGCCCCGTTCGGCGAGGCGGGCGAGCTGCGCCTGGAGGATCTGCCGGGGCGAGGCCGCGACGGGAGTCTCGTCGAGCCAGCGCAGGTCGGCCGTGACGAGCGCGGTGCCCGGCAGCCAGGGCGCCCGGCGCAGGGTGGCCAGGTCGGGGATCATCGCCATGTCGCCGTAGCCGCGCGCCCAGCTCGACATCGCGTACCCGTCGACGGTGTTCATCTCGACGTCGACGGCGAGCAGGTAGTTGCAGCACTCTGCGCCGTGGCTCGCGACATCCTCGAGGAAGAGCCGCGCCGAGACGCGCTTGCCGACAAGGCGGCCCTGCATGTCGGTGAAGGCCACGATGACGGTGTCGATCTCGCCGGCGGCCACGAGCCCGGTGAGGTTCGTGAGGCTCAGATAGCCGGTTCCTGGCCGGGTCGTCGGTGACTCGATCGGGGTCATGGGTGCTCCTCTTGGCGGGGAAGTCGCGTGGGTATTCGAGGGGTGAACGGGATCAATGGCGCGTCGATTCGACCATTACAACACAGGATGCCCCGACCGGGTGCAGAAATATTCGCGCCTGAACCCGTCCAAAGGTATGTACAGCGAGCCATTGACCGCCCTACAATCGTGCCACCCGAGGAAGAGGAGAGACCCGTGGCCGAGCCAGACAAGACGAGCGTTTCCGGCGTCACCTACACGCCGGCCGAGGCCGGCTACTTCGAGAAACGCAGCCTCAAACGCACTGCCGGATTCTGGGGGATCTGGGGGATGGGAATCGCCGCCGTGATCAGCGGCGACTTCTCCGGCTGGAACTTCGGACTCGCATCCGCCGGCTTCGGCGGCATGGCGATCGCCTTCGTCATCGTGGTGGTGATGTACTTCGCGATGCTGTTCTCGATCGGCGAGATGAGCGCGGCGATGCCGCACACCGGCGGCGCGTACTCCTTCGCCAGGGCGGCGATGGGTCCCTGGGGCGGGTTCGTCACCGGTCTCGCCGAGACGATCGAATACGTGGCGACGACGGCCGTGATCGTCTACTTCTCCGCCTCATACGCGAACGGCATCACCGACGTGCTCTTCAGCTTCACGCTCCCCGCCTGGGTCTGGTGGATCATCCTCTACCTCGTCTTCATCGCCCTCAACACGGCGGGGGCGGCGGTCTCCTTCCGGTTCGCCCTCGTCGTCGCGTTCCTGTCGATCGCGATCCTCGCCGTGTTCGCCGTGCTCGCCCTCGCATCCGGCCAGTGGAGCGTCGACAAGCTCTACGACATCGTTCCCGACGCCGGGCAGACCGCGTTCCTGCCGCACGGGGTGCTGCCGATCCTGTTCGCGCTGCCGTTCGCGATGTGGTTCTTCCTCGGCATCGAGGAACTGCCGCTCGCCGCCGAGGAGGCGCACGACCCGGCGAAGGACATCCCCCGCGGCGGGATCATGGGCATGATCACCCTCGTCGCCTGCGGCGCCGTCGTCCTTGTCCTGAACCCCGGACTGACCGGTTCCGACTCGCTCGGCGCCTCGGGCGAGCCCCTCCTCGACGGGTTCCGCGCCATCCTGCCCGACGGCCTCGCCGCAGTCCTGAGCGCGTTCGCCCTGATCGGGCTGCTCGCCTCCCTCCAGGGCATCATGTTCGCCTACGGCCGCAACATGTACTCGCTCAGCCGGGCCGGCTACTACCCGAAGTTCCTCTCGCTGACGGGCAAGAGGCAGACCCCGTGGGTATCGCTCCTCGTCGGCGCCGTGATCGGGTTCCTCGGCCTCGTGATCGTGGACCTCACCGGGGGCGCCGCGGGCACCGGTGGCGCGATCGTGCTCAACATCGCCGTCTGGGGCGCCGTGCTCGCCTACCTGCTGCAGATGACCTCGTTCGTGCTGCTCCGCCGCAACTTCGCCCACGTGAGCCGTCCGTACCTGAGCCCGATGGGGGTGCCCGGCGCCATTCTCGCCGGGGTGATCGCCCTCGCGATCTTCCTCGGCTTCCTGCTCAACGAGCTGTTCCGGCCGGCGATCGTGGCGATCGCGATCGTCTACGTCGTGATGCTCATCGGCTTCGCCCTGTTCGGCCGCAAGCAGCTCGTGCTGTCGCCGGAGGAGGAATACGCGCTCTCGGGCGGCACACACGGCGACCCGCAGGTCGAGGGCTACGACGCCATGGAGAGCGAGGTCTTCCGGGACGACACGCTCTGAGACGTCGCGTCGCACGGTCGGAACCCGCGGTGAAACGGATGCCGGTCCCACCCATCCGGGACGACCGGGTCGCGCTACTGTGTCAGCGTGTCCATCCGGGAGAGACGCCGCGCGGTGCACCGGCCGGCCGGCGTCCTCGAGAGCGAGGCCGGCGCCGATCCGTCCGCTGCGCTCGACCGCACGCTCCCCGACCGCGACTGGACCGGGCTGCCGCCGGACGCCCGGGCCTTCCAGTTCGAGGCGCCGAGCGGTTCCCTCGCGGCGCTCGCCTGGGGTGAGCCGGGGCATCCGCGGGTCCTGCTCGTGCCAGGGGCGACCGGATCGAAGGAAGACTTCGTGCTGCTCGCGCCGCTGCTCGCCGACGCCGGCTACTTCGTGGAGAGCTACGACCTCGCGGGACAGTTCGAGTCGGCCGGCGCAGGGCCGGAAGCGGGGGAGAGTTTCGACTACCGGCTGTTCACAGCCGACCTCGTGGCCGTCCTCGAGGCGGGGACGACGCCGGTGCACGTGCTCGGCTACTCCTTCGCCGGGATCGTCGCCGAGATCGCGCTCGTCGAGCATCCGGGCCTGTTCGCGAGCCTCGTACTGCTGGGCGCCCCGCCCCTGACCGGCCAGACCTTCCGCGGAGTGCGCTGGATCGGGCCGCTCAGTTGGCTGCTGCCCGCGCACACGATCGCGAGCCTCTTGATGTGGGGCCTCGTCACCAACCGCAACCAGGCGCCGCCCGGCCGGCTCCACCTGGTGCGGTTGCGCTTCGAATACACGATCCGCCGAAGCGTCGACGAGATCATGCAGCTGATGAAGAACGCCCCCGACCTGCAGCAGGACCTCGCGCGGACCCCGGTTCCGCTGCTCGTGGCCGTGGGAGAGCGGGATCTCTGGCCGCTCGGGCTCCACCACGCCTTCGCTACCCGGATCGGTGCCCAGCTCTGCGTGTACCGCACCGGCCACGGCCCCTGCGAGACGACGCCGCACCAGCTCGCCCGTGACCTGCTCGCCCTCTACGCCCGCTCCTGAACTCCGTAGCGCTCCTCTGCTCTCGGGTGCGCGGCGCACGTGGCGCGCCTCGGCGCACCGGGCTTGTGCCGGTGCGGCGGAACTGGTGCGCGCCGTTTCGCGCGCCAATTCCGCCGTTTCGCGCCCGGCATGCCTGGCGCGAAGCGGCGCACATGGTGCGCGGCCGGCGGAGCAGTCCCGGCACGGCCGTCCGGCCCGACTGCGCGGCTCAGGCGCGGATGCGGCGGGACCAGGTCCGGCGGGCGCTGCGCAGCCGCCACGGCGACCCCGCCGGCCCGTGCAGGGCGAGGGTGCGGTCCGCCCACTCGAGCCGCCTGGCGATGCCGCGCCAGGTGTCGAAGGGTCGTGCGGAGATGCCGACCCGGAGGGCGGGGTCGAACCGAACGGACATCGAGGGCGGCAGGTGCAGGCTCAGGTCGAGGTCGTCGTGCACGTCGTCCCGCTCCCGGTGCACGAGGGTGCGCACCTCCGCCCAGACCGCGCGCCGCATGACGAAGTTCGATCCGAAGATCGGCGGTTGCGCAAGCCAGAGCCCGATCAGCCGGAAGTACCCTCCGAGGTACACGAACCGCCCGAGCGCGGCCACGAGCCGCGGGCAGTCGTAGAAATCACCCGGCCCCGTGACGACGTCCACCAGGGGAGCGCGGGTGAGGATCGTCTCGAAGTGCGCGATCCAGTCGGGCGGCGGCACAGAGTCGGCGTCGAGCCGCGCGATCAGGTCTCCGGATGCCGCGTCATAGCCGGTCGCGGCGGCCGGCCAGATTCCGTGTCTGGGTTCGGACACGAGAACGGCGCCGGCCGCCCGGGCGACGCGCGCGGAGGCATCCGTCGAGGCGTTGTCGACGACGATGACCTCGTCGGCCGGTCGCGTCTGGGCGGCGAGCGCGGCGAGGACCACCTCGAGAAAGGGTGCGTCGTTGTAGCAGGGGATCACGACCGAGACGCGGGTCATGGCACCCCCTCTCGCCGCACCGATTCGGGTCGGGCACGGTCTCGCCGCACATGCTACTCCCGGCCGGCGCCGGGGAGCGTCAGAGCGTGCGGCAGTGCGTGGTGAGGAAGCCGATCTTGTCCACGGTGATCGTCACGGTCGAGCCGTCGTGCAGGAAGACCGGGGGAGTGCGGCTGTAACCGGCGCCGCCGGGGCTGCCGGTCGAGATGAGCGTTCCCGGCAGGAGCGTCGAGGTCTGCGAGAGGTAGGACACGAGTTCGGCGACCGTGCGCACCATGTCGCCGGTCGAGGCGTCCTGCATGATGCGCCCGTCGACGTGGGTGGTCAGGCCGAGGTCCTGCGGGTCGGCGATCTCGTCGCGGGTGACCACGACGGGGCCGGTCGGGGTGAAGCCGTCGAAGGACTTGCACCGCGACCACTGCGCCTCGGAGAACTGCAGGTTGCGGGCCGTGATGTCGTTGACGACCGTGTACCCGAACACGTAGTCGAGGGCGTCGCGCACCGACACGTTGCGGGCCGGACGCCCGATGATGACTCCGAGCTCCGCCTCGTAGTCGACCTGGGTGGCGATGTCGCTCGCCCAGGTGACCGTCGACCCGTGCCCGGTGAGGGAGTTCGGCCAGAGCGAGAACAGGATCGCCCCTGCCTCGGTCCGCAGCTTGAGCTCGTCGGAGTGCGCGGCGTAGTTGGCGCCGATCGCGATGATCTGCGGCGGCCGCAGCACGGCGGATGAGTGGCGCAGCTCCTCGAGCGGAGTGAGCGTCGCCCCGTGGGCGGCCGCGTGCTCGCTGAGCGCGCGCACCCGGTCGTACTCGGGGCTGCCGCGTTCGATCAGGTCCTGCAGGTCACGCGGGGCGTCCTCGAGGATCTCGTCGAGGAAAAGCGCGGATTCCCCGAACACCGCCGCCAGGCGGGGCGTGGACTGGCCTTCTACTCTGAGGTGCGCAAACTTCACCTGCCTAGAGTAGCGGCCAATCGTGTGCGTTACGCCGCAGGCGGCCCGGGGAGACCGGCGGCCCGCCACAGGTGCATTCCGGCGTAGCTTCGCCAGGGCGCCCAGCGTGCGCCGTGCGCCGCGAGGGCGCGCGGGTCGGCGGGCAGGCCGAGCCGGGCAGCCCCCTGACGGAGGGCGAGGTCGCTCGTCAGGAGGATGTCCGGACTCCCGAGCACGCGCATGGCCACGTAGCCGGCGGTCCACGGTCCGATCCCGGGCAGCGCGGTCAACTTCGTGGTGAGTGACTCCCGGGAATCCGCTGTCGACAGCGCGAGCTCGCCGGTCGCCAGTGCTTCTGCGACGCCGAGGATCGCACCGATCCGCCTGGCCGGTCCGCGCAGCACGTTGTGCCCGTCGGCCGCGATGCGTTCGGCCGTCGGGAACAGCCGGTCCAGGCCCGGTGCGAGCTCGTCGCCGGGCGTGGACGCCGGCGCGGTCGCCTGCCCGGCCGGGGTCGCTGCGGCCGGGAGTGAGAGCGGCAGGGGATCGCCGAGTTCCGCGCACAGCCGGGTCAACGCGGTACGGGCGGATGCGACAGAGACCTGCTGCCCGAACAATGCCCGGAACAGGGTCTCCTCCGGATCCATGCTGCCGGGGAGGCGGATCCCCGGTGCGCCGCGCACCGCCCCGGCCAGGAACGGGTCAGCGGAGAGTGCCCGGTCGATCGCCTGTGCATCGGCGTCGAGGTCGAGCAGCCGCCGCACCCGGCTCACGAGCGGGGCCAGGTCGTCGAGGCTGCCGAGCCGCGCCGCGCACGCCAGTTGGGGCGCGTCCTCGGTGCCGGCGAGGCTCAGCTCGACCGTCGCGGCCCCGTGCGGCAGGCGCAGTGTGCGCGCATAGGTGCCCGGTCCGGCCAGCTCGACCCCCGGGAGGGCCCGGGTGCCGAGAAACGCGAGCACGCCGGCCCCATCGAACGGGGCCCGCGCGGGCAGCAGCAGGCGGATGCCCGTGCCCGGCCCCGCGACAAGACCCTGGTCTCCGGGTGCCCGGCCGGCGGCATCCGCCCGGTCGGTCACGAGGAGCGCGGCCCGTCCCGATGCGGTCGGACCGGTCGCGCGCCCGTGCCCGGGCTCGAATCCCGTCGCAGCGACCCGTGGACCGGGGGACCCCGGGGCCTGGCGGTGCGTGGTGGTCACCGCGTGCGCGGTGGCGGGCGCCTCGGCCACGGTCGCTGCTCGGGCCGCTGCCCGGGGTGCGCCGGCCGGGCCGCCCGCTCGCGGTGAGCGCGTCGAACGGCGCAGCTCGCCGGGGGTGCGTTCGTAGACCGCGGCGATCGTGTCGTTGAACTGGCGTACGCTGCCGAATCCCGCGGCGAAGGCGACGTCGCTGATCGGGAGGGCGGTGCCGAGGAGGAGCAGGCGTGCGGTCTGGGCGCGGTGCGCCCTGGCGAGGGCGAGAGGGCCGGCGCCGAGCTCGGCGACGAGCACCCGGGTGAGGTGGCGTGGGGTGTAGCCGAGGCGGCGGGCGAGGCCGGGCACACCGTCGCGTTCGACGGTGCCGTCGTCGATCAGGCGCATCGCGCGCGCCGCGAGGTCGTCCCTCGTGTTCCAGTCGGGGGAGCCGGGCACCGCGTCCGGCAGGCAGCGCTTGCAGGCGCGCAGGCCTGCCTCGTGCGCCGCGGCGCTCGTCAGGTAGAAGGAGACATTGCCGGGCCGGGGGGTCGCTGCCGGGCAGCTCGGCCGGCAGTAGATCCCGGTGGTGTGCACTCCGGTGATGAACTGGCCGTCGAACCGCGCGTCGCGAGAGCTCATCGCCCGGTACCGTTCGGCGAAGACCGGGTCTGCGAGGCGGTCGGCGCCGCGGTCTGCGGTTCCGGCGAGGCCGGCCGCGCCGGAGCCGCCGGGAGTGCGTCTGGTGGCGTCTGCAGGGTTCACGCATCCAGCCTGCCATCCCGCCCCCGGCGACGGTAGCGGAATTCGGACATCGCGCGCCCCTTTGCCGCCTCGCCGACCGTCCCTCCCACAGGACCACGCCCGCGCCGGTCGGCAGGAGCCCGGCTCGAGTCCGTGAGATCTGATCGCGACCCCCGAATGCGGTGCCAGCCGGAGCCGGCCTGGCCGCTATCCTGTGGGTCATGACTCGTGAGCCAGCTCCCGCGACCGGTTCCGACGCCCGGCCCCTCGGTGGGCCGGCGACCCCGGTCTCCCCGGTGTGGACCGCTCCCGTGCGCCGCACCCGTGGCGGCCTGATCGCCCTGACGATCATCGGGCTCGTCTTCGGGAGCCTGGCCCTGCTGCTCGTGTTCGTCTACCTGTCGACGTTCCTCGGCGCATCCGCTCTCGTGCTCTGCCTCCTGCTCGCCCTTGTGCCCCTCACCGGCATCCTGCTCGTGGTGCGCTGGATCGACCGCTGGGAGCCGGAACCCCGCCCCGCGCTCTGGTTCGCATTCCTCTGGGGAGCCGGAGTCTCCATCGTCACCGCCCTCGTCTTCGACCTCGGCGTGCAGCTCGCGCTCGCCGCAGTGGGGAGCTCGCGCGGCGGTTCGGAGGCGGGCGGCTCTGGCACCGGCACCGACGCGTTCGCCGCCGTGCTGCAGGCGCCCCTCGTCGAGGAGGGCGCGAAAGGCGTCGGGATCCTGGTGCTCTTCCTCGTGCTCCGGCGCCGGTTCGACGGCCCCGTCGACGGCATCGTCTATGCGGCGACGATCGCGGCCGGCTTCGCGTTCTCCGAGAACATCCAGTACTTCGGGGTGGCGATGGCCGAGGGCGGGGCAGACGGGCTCGGCTTCACCTTCCTCGTGCGCGGGGTCTTCTCCCCGTTCGCCCACGTCACCTTCACCGCGTGCACCGGGATCGCGTTCGGCATCGTGAGCCGCCGCAGGGCCGGCGGCACGCTCGGCCGGGTCCTGATCGTTCTCGCCGGCTTCGCGCTCGCGGTCGCCCTGCACGGCCTGTGGAACGGCGCTGCCTACCTGCTCACGACCGACTCCGCGCTTCTCTTCTACTACGTGCTCGTCCAGCTCCCGCTCTTCATCGGGTACATCGTGGCCGTTGTGCTGCTCCGGCGCCAGGAGGAGAGGATCACCGTCGACAGGCTCGGCGAGTACGCGGCGGCCGGCTGGTTCACGCCGCGCGAGGTCTCGATGCTTGCGACAGGTCCCGGCCGGCGTCAGGCACGCGCCTGGGCCGCCCGGCAGCCCCGGGAACGTCGCGTCGCGATGCGCCTGTTCATCGCCGATGCGACCCGGCTCGCCTTCGCCAGGCAGCGGATGCTGAACGGCACCGCCGACCGGGTCGCCCGCGCCGACGAGGCCGAGCTTCTCGCCCTCGTCCAGGCGCACCGGGCGATCGTGATCGGCTGAGACCCGGCATCGGCCGCCCAGGGTGGATGCAGCCCGCGGCCGGTCGACCCGCGGCCGTTAACGAGTGAACTCGTCATCCGGTGGCGTGGCACTGCCGACGACTCTCCCGGATGACGAGTTCTTGCTGATATCGTGCGCCTTCGGGCGGCGTTCGCGCAAGGGGTAATTTCCAGCGTGCACGCCGGCGTGAAATCCGATTGGATGGGTGCATGACTGATCTGAACACCAAGCCCGAACTCGACGCACCGGAGGGCCCAGCGCCCACGGAGCTCACCATCACCGACATCGTGGTTGGCGAGGGCGCCGAGGCGACCGCCGGCGCGACCGTCGACGTGCACTACCTCGGCGTCGAATACGACACCGGCGACGAATTCGACTCCTCCTGGAGCCGGGGCCAGTCGATCAACTTCCCGCTGCGCTCGCTCATCGCGGGCTGGCAGCAGGGCATCCCCGGCATGAAGGTCGGCGGGCGTCGCAAGCTCGTCGTGCCGCCGCACCTGGCGTACGGGCCCGCGGGCGGAGGACACCGCCTCTCCGGCCAGACCCTCATCTTCGTGATCGACCTGCGCGGCGTCAGCTAGGCCGCACACTCACCCGCAACATCCGTGCGCATCGATCACGACTCGTGGTCGATGCGCACGTGTTTAACCCGCGACGTGTGTCCGCGCACGATCGTGACGGCGCTCTTCGACACGGCGAAGTGCTTCGCGAGCAGCTTGACGAGGGCGTCGTTGGCGGCGCCCTTGACGGCCCGCTGCTGCAGGTAGACGGTGAGCGAGGCATCCGCCGGCGCGCTTGTCGCCGCTCCGGGGCCGAGCGCGTCCGGGTCGTCGACGGCGACGAGGGGACCTTTGCGGCTGCCGGGTTTGACGTGCACCGTCAGGTTCACGGTTCGGGTCACGGACGTCCTCCTGAAAACTCTTCCCTTCAACGCTAGTGGTCTGCGTTCGTCCGGGTGAGAATGTCCCGTGATCTCAATTGACTGCGCACGAGCACTCGAGGCCGCCGGGCTCGCCTGGCGGCCGTCCTCCGGCGACGCGTTCCGGATCGAACGGGCAGGCTTCGATGTCGAGGTGTTCACGGTCAGCGAGATGACCATCGAACCGCACGAATTCGACACCGGCACCATCCTCGGCTTCAACGGCACGACGGAGTGGGCGCTCGACTCACTCGCGCTCGAGGACGCCCTGTGGCTCCCGCGGGAGGACCAGCTCCGGGAGATGCTCGGAGGCGCTTTCCACTCGCTCGAGCGGCTCGGCGACGACGCGTACCGGGTCACCGCGTTGCTCGCGGGGGTGCTCGAGGCCGTCGAGGCGACCGACGCGGCCGATGCCTACGGGCTGGCCGTGCTCCGGTTCCTGCGCCTCAGCCGGTGATCGAGGCCGCTAGTCGAGCCAGGCCGCGGTCATCCGCTGCACGGCGGAGCCATCGGCGTCGGCGAGTTTGACGCCGACGAATGCGCGCGCCGCGTCGGAGGTCTGCGCCCGGAACGGCGGCCGCTCTCCGTCGAGCAGAGCCGCGACGAAGGCCCCGGCGCTCTCCGCGGACTGCGCGGCACTGAACGACTGGGCGGCCCTCGCGAGATACCCGGCGAGGGCGGATGCGTACGGATCGTTCGGCGGACTGGCGCGCGGGTCGAGGCCGACGTTGTCGACGAAGGACGACGCGACCGCGCCGGGTTCCACGACCGTGACCGAGACCCCTGCGGTCGCTGCGACGGGGGCGAGGCTCTCCATGAACCCCTCGACCGCGAATTTCGCCGCACAGTAGGCCTCGTTGAAGGGCTGGCCGACGACGCCGCCGACGCTCGTGACGGTGATCAGCCGACCGTGACTCTGCCGCAGGTGCGGCAGCGCCGCCCGGGTCACGCTCACGACACCGAAGAAATTGACCTCCATCACCGCGCGCACGACATCGAGGCCCTCGTTCTCGATCGTGCCGACGTGGCCGGCCCCGGCATTGTTCACGACGGCGTCGATCCGGCCGTACCGGTCGAGCATGTGCGAAATGACCGCGGCGATCGACTCGGGTTCCGTGACGTCGAGGCGGCGGATGTCGAGGCTCACGCCCGCGGTCTCGCTCGCGCTGCGCAGCGCGCGGGCTCCCTCGAGGGTGCGCATGGTCGCGACGACCGGGTGCCCGGCGCGGGCGGCCGCGACCGCGGCCTGGAGCCCGATGCCCGAGGACGTGCCGGTGACGAGGACGGTTCCGGGAACGGCCGTGCCGCTCATCAGTACCGTTCGGGTTCTGGCCCGAGCTGGAACCGGCGACCGCTGACCGTCTCGGGAACGATCTCCACGTAGATGTACTTGAGCGTCGGGATGAGCGGGCGCAACGGCAGCTGGTCGGCGGCGTCGATGTCGGCCTGGTGCTCGAGCACCCGGGCGTGGCCCCTGGCGACGACGCTCCAGGCCTCGTCGCGACCGACGCCGTCCGTCTCGAAGGCGACCTTGTTGTTCACGGTGAGTTCGAGGAGCTTGGTGCCCTCCGCCGTGCGGAAGACCAGACGTCGATCGGCGGCCACGAAGTTGACCGGGTAGATGTCTGGTTCGCCCGCAATGCTGAGGGCGAGGCGACCGAAGCTCGAGGAGATCAGGAGGTCCCAGCATTCCTCAACGTCGAGGACATGCACCGGATACAGGTCGTTGGTTTCCATGGTTCATATTCCCACGCAACCGGGTGCTCCGCCACCACCCGGCCGTGTCCTCGGGAACTCAGGGCAGACCCGAATGTCCCGGTCGGGGCGCGCAGGACCGAAACCCGGCCGACCCGTACCCCGAGTGCGGCCGGCGCAGGCCCGTCGGGCCCTCAGGCGCGATCGTTCGCGGTGCGCACCCGGTCGACGAGCTGACGCCACGGGCCGGAGAGGTCCGGTTCCGCAAGCACCACTTCGTGGGGCGCGCAACGGATGCGGTAGACGTACCGGTCCGGTTCCGGAGCCCGCTCGACGACGTCGTCCCAGGGCAGCGAGGTGAGGAAATCGGCCCACGCCGCAGCGTCGGCCTGCTCGTCCACCTGGACCTCCCAGGTGACCCGCACTCCGGCGATGCCACCGCTTCGCGAAACGATGACCTTCATGCCCGCGATGTTACTCCGCCGAGTCCCTTCCCGAGGCCGACGCCACTCCAGCCCGCGACGACCGCGGCGTGCTCACGGGAACCGGGGCCGAACCGCCGGGTCGCCGCCGTGACGGTCGCGCGTGCGAACCCGGCGAAATCGACATGCGGCCGCAGCGTTCCGCTCGTGAGGGTGTCGTACCAGATCTGGCCGGCGCCCTCCCAGGCATTGCCGCCCAGCTCTGCGGCCACGAGGTAGAAGGCCCGGTTCGGGATTCCCGAGTTCAGGTGCACGCCGCCGTTGTCGTCCTCCGAGTCGACGAAGCCGCTCATCTCCGACGGCTGCGGGTCCATGCCGAGGACGTCGTCGTTGTACGCCGTTCCTGGCGCCTTGAGCGAGCGCAGCGCCGCACCCTGCACCTGCTCGGTGAAGAGCCCGGCACCGATCAGCCAGCTCGCCTCCGCGACGGACTGCCCGAGGGCGGACTGCTCGACGAGTGACCCGAACACGTCAGACACGGATTCGTTGAGGGCCCCGGACTGTCCCTCGTAGGCCAGGTTGGCGCTGAACTGGGTGACGCCGTGGGTGAGCTCGTGGCCGATCACCGTCAGCGACGCGGTGAACCGGTTGAACACCTGCCCGTCGCCGTCACCGAAGACCATCCGCTCCCCGTCCCAGAAGGCGTTGTCGTAGTCACGGCCGTAGTGCACACTCGCCTCGAGGGGCAGCCCGTGGCCGTCGATCGAGTCGTGCCCGAACCGGCTCCAGAACAGGGCGTGGGTGTGGCCGAGGCCGTCCCAGGCCTCGTTCACCGCGACATCGCCGACGGCGGCCTGGAGCTTCGACCGAACCAGGCGACCGGGCAGGCGTTCGAGGCCGCCGGCATCCGAAACGGCCCTGTCGAGCTCCCCGGGAGCGGCGGACGTGCCGCGCGACGTCGGGCGGACAGTCGGCGGATGCACCGTGCTTCGTCGCTCGCGCAGCGGCGCGTCCCGTAGGAGCGAGTGCCGCGCCGCGTCGGCAGCACCCGCGTAGTGCGGGTCGTCGAGTCTCGCGAGCCGCACCAGGAGATAGGGCGGGACGATGGCGCATCGGGTCACATGCTCTCGGCTGCTCATGGCTCGAGTGTGTCACTGCGCGCCGACAATCGCACGGCTCTGCGGCGGCAGGCTGCGACTCGATGCATACAATCGACGTCGGCCGTTCGGGGGCCATGCTAACCTTGTGGTCTACTGGGGGAGTCCCGTGAATATGTTGATATCGGTCCATGAAACTGTGGACACCCGGGGCCGCTCGTCCGTTCTAGCCCGTGCCGCACTGCTGGGTATCACGCTGCTTCTCGCCATCCTGGCGCTGACCTTCGGTCCGCTCGGCGGCAGCGCATTCGCCGCCCCGTCGGTCGCCCAGTGCAACGGCGTGGCCAACACCGGCGGCCTGGAACTCCTCTGCGACGTGACCGTGACCAACACGCTCGACGTCGCGACCGGCGTCGGCAGCTCCGTCGTGACCCTGCGGGAATGCCATGGAGCGGCGAACACCGCCAACCCCGTGTGCACCACGACGACGACGACGACGTACGACACGCTCTCGACGTCGGTGGACCAGTGCAATGACGCCGCGAACGGCGGCGGCTCGAATGTGGTGTGCACCGTCCACGTGATCAACCAGATCACCGGCACGGCCACGTCGTCCGGCGTGACCGTCAATCAGTGCGGCGGATCGGGTGCGGGCGGCCCCGCGCCGAGCCTCAACTGCGACCCCTTCCCCGCGACGACGACGGGCGCGACGATCACCCAGTGCAACGGGTCCACCAACGGTGGCGGCGCTCCCAACCGGGTCGAATGCACCGTGGCGCCCTCGACCCAGAGCGCCCAGCTGGCCGTCTCGATCAACCAGTGCAACGGCGCGGCCAATGGCGGCGGCTCCCTCGTCACGTGCACCGTTTCCCTGGTGAACACCATCACAGCGGTGCCCACTCCGACGCCCACCCCGACGGCTGCCGCGGTCACTCCGACGCCCGTCGCGACGAGTGCGGCCAGGAACACGCTCCACGATTCCCGCACAGACGGTATCGCGCTCGCGGGCTCCGCCACATCGGGTCCCGGCTCGAACCCCGGCGTCTGGCTGCCCCTCCAGGCCGGCCTCCTTGTCCTGATCCTCGGCGTGGCCGCATCGCTCGGCTTCATCGCACGTTCCGGCGCCACTCGTCGCTAGGGCGCATTTGAGCCGGCGACCGCCAGAGCTCGACCGCACGCCGCCGTTCGGCAGAAGAATGCTGCTCGGCGGCCTCGCTGTGCTCGTGGCGGTGCTTCTGGGTGCCTGGGGCATTCTGCATACAATCACAGCGTCGAGCCCCGTCAACGGTGCGGCCACGATGAGCGCAACGCCCACCGGATCGGCCCGCCCGACGCCGTCCACAGCGCCTTCGCCTCTTCCTCTCCCTCCTTCTGCACCGGTCCCGGACAAGGTCGTTGCCGCATCGGCGCCGCTCCGGCTCCGGGTGCCCGCCATCGGCATCGACGGTGCCGTGTCGGAATACACCCAGAAGATGATCGACGCCCGCGGTGGTTTCGACCCGGTCACCCTCCAGACGATTGCCTGGGACACCACGATCTCCGGGGGGCTCGCGGGCACCGATGCGGTCAACACGGTCTACCTGTACGGTCATTCCTGGGTCGATCCAGCCGTGTTCAACGGCTTGAAAGACCTTCCGCCCGGGGCCGTCGCCGCCGTCGACACCGCCCGCGGAACGCTCTGCTACGTCGTGCAGAAGACCCTTGAGCTCAACAAGGCAGCGTACAAGTCCAACGATGAACTCACGCGGATCATCCCCAACCGGCTGGTGCTCGTGAGCTGTTACCGACCGGTCGGCTACGATCCTGGTTCGGCGACGGTGCAGAACATCGTGGTCGTCCTCCAGCTGGACCGGCACGCGACGACCGCGGGCTGCTGAGCCGCGCCGTGGCCTGCCAGGCTCACGCGGCGGACGGGACACCGGGAAACCCGCGGTCGTAGAATCGCAGCATGCGCTACGGAATCGTCATCCTCCCCCAGGACCCCTGGTCGGAAGCCTCCCGCAAGTGGCGGGGCGCCGAAGGGCTCGGCTTCGACCACGGCTGGACGTATGACCATCTGTCCTGGCGCAGCCTCGCCGACGAACCGTGGCACGCCACGATTCCGACCCTCACGGCTGCCGCGCTCGTGACGCGCGACCTGCGGCTCGGGACCTTCGTCTCGAACCCGAATTTCCGGCATCCGGTGCCCTTCGCCAAGGAACTCGCGACCCTCGACGAGCTCGCGGGCGGACGGTTCCTGCTCGGCGTCGGCTCGGGCGGCACCGGCTTCGACGCCACCGTGCTCGGCCAGCGGGCGTACACCGGCCCGGAGCGGCACGCGCGGTTCACCGAATTCGTCACCCTGCTCGACCTGCTGCTGCGTGGGGAAGCGGAGGGCAGCACGGCAGGCATCGACTTCACCGGCGACTGGTTCACGGCCGTCGGCGCACGCATGGTCGGAGCGCCGACCCAGGCGCCCCGGCTCCCGTTCGTGATCGCGGCGAACGGGCCGAAGGGGCTTCGCCTGGCGGCGACCCACGGCGAGGGCTGGGTGACGACAGGCCCGGACGGCCAGGCCGGTGACGCCTGGTGGGCCGCGGTCGCCACCCTCGCCGGGCGCCTCGACGATGCCGCGATCGCCGTCGGCCGCGAGCCGGCCGCGATCGACAGGTACCTCAACCTCGACAGCGGCGGCAGTTACTCCCTGCAGAGCGTCGGCGCCTTCGACGACGCCGTCGGCCGGGCCGAAGAACTCGGCTTCACCGACGTCATCAGCCATTGGCCGCGCCGCTCCGGCATCTACTCCGGCTCGGAGGACGTGCTCGAGGCCGTCGCCGCCGCCCGGATGCTGCCCCGCGCCTGATCGGGCGGGCGTTCACTCGGAGCTGGTCACGTCCAGAACCGTGCGTACCCGGGTCAGGGCATCGCTCACCCGTTCGCCCAAGGAAGGGCCGTGGTCGTCGGCGAGCCAGGCGTGCAACGAGCGGCGAAAGAGCGCAAAACCGATGGCCGCGAGCACATCGGCCTGGTCGGTCGGGAACCCTCGCTCGACCAGGGTTCTGGTCACCGTCTGTTGCCAGAGCGCTTGTTTGGCGAGTTCGCGCCCCGACAGGGAGATCTGCGAGTCGATGATCTGCTGGCGCCGACGCAACGAGTCCCTACGCGGCTCGAGGTCTGCCGCGAGCACAAGAAGTGCGTTCCGCATGTGAGCTTCGGCCCCGACGGGACCGGAACCGTCCGCGAGCGACGCGATCAACAGGGGCAGGAGGTCATCGTCGTCACCAAAGAGCACTTCGTCCTTGTCGGCGAAATGGCGGAAGAACGTCCGGGAGGTGACGCCGGCCCTGAGCGCGATGTCGTCGACCGTCGACTCCGCGAATCCCCGCTCGTCGAACAGGGTGAGTGCCGCGTCGATCAGGCGACGTCGAGAGTCTTCGGGCCAGCGGGGCATGGCCCGATCCTACCCTTGTGTCAGAGTGTGACATCAGCTATGGTTTCGGCTATGACACAAAGTGACGTCACAAGTCCCACCGTGCTTCTGACCGGTCCGACCAGCGGTATCGGTTCCCGGATGTTCGAGTCGCTCCTTGTCCATCCCCGTCGTCCGAACCTCGTCCTGCTCGCGCGCGACCCGGTGGCCCTGGACCGTGCGCTCGACACGGCCCGTGCCCGGGGCCTGGCCGCCCGCGGTATCCGGGTCGACCTGAGCGATCTGAAGAGCGTGCGCGGCGCGCTCGAGGACCTCACCGCGGAGCAGCGCCGGGGGACAGTGGCCGCCCTGGACGTCGCCCTGCTGAATGCGGGTGCCCAGTTCGTCAGTCGGCGCCGGACCGGGAGCCAGGGTTTCGAGCTGACGTTCACGGTGAATGTGATCGCCCAGCATCTTCTCCTGCGCGGGCTCGAACCGCTCCTTGCGCCCGCCGGCCATGTCGTGTTGATGGGCTCCTCGACTCATCGGGGAAAACGGGCCTCGTTCAACCTCATCCCCGATCCCGTCTGGCAGCATCCCGCTGAGCTGGCCACGGCGGACCAAGCAGCCCACGGCCCGACCCGCTTCGCGGCCGAGCGCGAGCGAGGCGGAGTGGCATACGCGTCGAGCAAGCTCGCCCTGGTCACGCTCGCGCACGACTGGGCGGCCCGCCTCGGTCGAAGCGGACGCAGGCTCAACACCTATGACCCCGGGCTCGTCGCGGGTACCGGCCTCGGCAAGGACATGCCCGGATACATGTACTGGGTCTGGAAGAACCTCATGCCCGCGATGAGCGTGCTTCCCGGGGCATCGACGCCCACCCGTTCCGGCCGTCATGCCGTCGAGCTGGCGCTCGGCGACGCCCACGGTTCGCTCCACGACGGGTACGTGGAGATCGGCAGGCCGACCGCCGCAGAAGAGGTGACCTTCGCGCCGGAGCGGCGGTCCGCACTGTGGGAGTGGCTCGAGGAAGCCACCGCGGATTTCCTCCCGCGCCCGACTGCGCGAGCGAGTGAGCTTCAGACCGACTGAGCACCCTGGATACCCGCGGATCAGACATCGATGCGGTAGCCGCGCTTGATCACCGTCGCGACGAGGCCCGGCTCGGGGAGCGCCTGGCGCAGCCGGCTGATCGCGACGTCGACGGCGTGGTCGTCCTGCATCTCGGGCAGCGTCGCGGTGAGGCTCGCCCGGGAGGTGACCGTGCCGCCGGCGGCGAGCAGCACTCGCAACAGCGTCAGTGAGCTCGGCGGCAGAGTGGTTTGGGCGCCGGCGAGGGAGAACAGCCGGCCGCGGAGCTCGACGGGCCCGAACCGGGTGTCGAGGCGCAGCACCCGCTGTTGCTCGAGGTGGTCGCAGACGAGCTTGATCAGCGCGCCCATCCGGAACCGCTCCGGCACGATCGGTGCGAGCCCGGCGGCGAGCAGGGGCCCTGCCGTGACCGGCCCGACCGCCGCGGCGACGACGGTCTCACTGAACGCGTCCTGCAGCTCCTCGAGACGGCCGATCGAGTCGGCGACGCCGAACAGGGCCATCACGGCCGGGGCGCTTGTGAAAGTGACCGCGTCCACCCCGCCCGCGCAGATCAGGTCGACGAGCCGCAGCACCCGTGCGGAGTCCTCCGGGAGCAGCCAGCGGTATGGCGCAACGGTCAACACCGTCGCGCCGGCGGCGACCAGGCGCTCGAGCTGGGGTTGGTCGGTAAAGCCGTGCAGTTGCACCGCGACCGTCTTCCCGGCGGCGCCGTCCCGCAGCACGTAGTCGACGAGGGACTTGGTGGTCTCCTCGTCGCTCATCCCGTCGTCGTCGAGGCCGGCCGCCCGCACGGCGCCGCGCGCCTTCGGGCCGCGCACGAGGATGCTCGAGTGCTCGAGGGTCTCTGTGAGCTCGTGGCCGACACCCGCGGCATCCGCAGCCTCGAACCAGCGTCGGATTCCGTACGAGGTCGTTGCAAGGAGGATGTCGGGCCGGGCGGAGATGATCGCCAGGGTGTCGCTCGTGATGCGGGCGTCGTCCGCCGCGGCCGCGATGCGGATGGCGGGCGCGTGGACGACCTCGGCGCCGCGGCGTTCGAAGGCGGCGATGAGGTCCTCGGAGCGCCGATCGCTCGTGACGGCGATGCGGAAGCCCTCGAGCTGGTCTGCGCGGAACCCGGGCTGACTTGCTTCGGCGCTCGTGTCGTTGACGGTGTCTCCGGCTCGTTGGGTGGTGGCAGGTGGCAGGTGGCAGCTGGCAGGTGGCTGGGGGAAGCGGGGCGGATGTCCCCGGTCAGTGCTCGGCGTTCAGTGAGTGCTCGGCGTTGACCGCGATGGCCTGCAACAGCTCCTCGCTGGCGGCGTCGTCGTGTTGCGATAATCGTACGACTTCGCCGATCACGAGGACGGCGGGGGAGCGGGCCCCGAGCTTCGCGGCGAGCGGGGTGATCGTGTCGAGCCGGGCCTTCGTGGTGCGTTGGCGTGCCGAGAAACCCTGCTCGATGATTGCGACGGGCATATCCGTGCGCATCCCGTGGCGGGCGAGCCCGGCTGCCAGGTGCGGCAGCGTTCCGATACCCATCAGGACCACGATCGTGCCCCCGAGCCCGGCGAGATGGGCGAGCTCGTTCTCGCTGAGCGGCACGTGTCCGGAGAGCACTGTGAAGACGCGGCTGATATCCCGGTGCGTGACCGGGATGCCCGCAGCGGCCGGCACCGAGATCGCGCTCGTGACCCCGGAGATGACGGTGACCGGCACGCCGGCCTCGCGACAGGCGAGCACTTCCTCGCCGCCGCGCCCGAACACGAACGGGTCACCGCCCTTGAGGCGGACGACGGTGAGGCCGGCGAGGGCACTGTCGACGAGCATCCGCTCGATGTCGGCCTGCGGAGTGGCATGGTGGCCCGGCGTCTTGCCGACGTCGACGTGCTCGGCCCCTGGGCACCACTCGTCGAGCCGGTCGTGCGGGCTGAGCTTGTCGTAGAAAACGATGTCGGCGTCGCGGAGCGCCTGGACACCGGCCATCGTGAGGAGGCCGCCGTCACCGGGGCCGCCGCCGACGAGGGTCACCCGCCCGAGCGGTGCGACGGACGCCGCGGGCTCGCGACTCAGCCAGACGCGCTGCGCGGCACATGCATCGACGATGATGCGCTCGGTGGACTCGGAGACCTCGACGAGCACGACCAGGTCCACCGCCGAGACGAGGTCACGCCAGCCGTGCGGGAAATGCGGGTATTCGACGGGGCGTACCTGCGGATGCGGCCGCTCGGGCGGATGCCCGTCGACCGTGACAGAGGCGAGGTAGACGATGGCCTCTGCGGCCAGGAACCGGGCGAGCACCCGCCTGGCCGCGAGGGCACCTCCGAAGACGAGGACCCGGCGGCCGGCGAGGTCAAGGCTGATGTCCATGGTTCACACTCCCTGTCGCTGTTCGATGACGAGTTCGGTGGCAGAGGCGTCGCGGGGCCGGACCGGGATGCTCGGGCCGGACAGCAGCACCGCCTCGCGCTCTGCCGGGCGCGCCGGGCGGGGTTGGTCGCGTTCGATGACCTGCATGAGAGCGGGGTCTGCGGTTCCGGGAGCGTTGACGAAGGACCGGAACCGGCGCAGGCGCTCCGGATCCTTGAGGGTCGCGGCCCATTCGTCCTCATAGGCGCCGACGTGGACGAGCATCGCGGCCTCGAGTTCCTCCGCGATGCCGAGGGAGTCGTTGCAGACCACGTCGCGCACGTGGTCGAGCCCGCCCTCCAGGTCTTCCTGCCAGCGGGCGGTGCGCTGCAACCGGTCGCCGGTGCGGATGTAGTACATCAGGTACCGGTCGATGTAGCGGATCAGGGTCTCGTCGTCGAGGTCCTGGGCGAGGAGCTGCGCGTGGGCGGGCTGGAAGCCGCCGTTACCGCCGACATAGAGGTTCCAGCCCTGGTCGGTCGCGATGATGCCGACGTCCTTGCTGCGAGCCTCCGCGCACTCCCGGGCGCAGCCGGAAACCCCGAGCTTGAACTTGTGCGGTGCGCGGAGTCCCCGGTACCGCAGCTCGAGGTTGATCGCCATCGCGACGGAGTCCTGCACGCCGAAGCGGCACCACGTGGACCCGACGCAGCTCTTGACCGTACGGAGGGACTTGCCGTAGGCCTGGCCGGACTCGAACCCGGCCTCGACGAGGATTTTCCAGATGTCGGGAAGCTGTTCGAGACGGGCGCCGAACAGGTCGATGCGCTGGCCGCCGGTGATCTTGGTATAGAGGTTGAAATCGGCGGCGACCTCGGCGATCACCTTGAGCTTGGCCGGCGTGATCTCGCCGCCCGGGATCCGGGGCACGACCGAGTATGTGCCGTCCTTCTGCATGTTGGCGAGGGCGCGGTCGTTGGTGTCCTGCAGGGCGCCGCGACCGCCGTCGAGGATGTAGCCCGAGGTCTGCGTCGCGAGAATCGAGGCGATCACGGGTTTGCAGATGTCGCAACCGAGTCCGCTGCCGAACCGGCCCATGATCTCGTCGAACTCGGTCAACTGCAGGATGCGGACGGATTCGAAGAGTTCGCTCCGGCTGAGCGCGATGTGCTCGCACAGGGCGTGCGAGACGGCGATGCCCGCCTTGGTCAGTTCGGTCTCGAGGATCTTCTTGACGAGGGGAACACAGGAGCCGCACTGGGTACCCGCACGGGTGCAGGCCTTGAGCGGGCCGAGTTCGGTGCAGGCCTCGGTGTGCTCGTCGCCGCGGATGGCGGCGCGCACGGCACCGACGGAGACGTTGTTGCAGGAGCAAAGCTGCACTTCGTCGGGGAGGTCGGTGTTCGCCGGCGGCTCGGCTCCGGCCGCGGAGAGGTAGGCGCTCGGTTCGGCGCCGAGCTCGCGGCCGAGCAGGGGCCGGAGCGCGGTGTACGGCGAGGCGTCGCCGACGAAGATGCCGCCGAGGAGGGTCTTCGCATCATTCGAGACGACGATCTTCTGGTACAGGCCCCTGGCCGGGTCGGCGTAGACGACCTCGAGGGAGTGCTCGGCGGTGGCGAGGGCGTCGCCGAAGCTCGCGACTTCGACCCCGGAGAGCTTGAGCTTGGTGGCATCGTCGATGCCGGGGAAGACGGCGGCGCCGCCGTACAGCCGGTCGGCGACGACCTCGGCCATCGCGTTCGCCGGGGCGACGAGGCCGACACAGCTGCCATTGACGCTTGCGACCTCCCCGATGGCCCAGATTCCCGGGATCGACGTGCCGCAGGCATCCGTGATCTCGATACCGCCGCGCGGGCCGAGCTCGAGTCCCGCCGCGCGGGCGAGTTCGTCGCGCGGCGTGATGCCGATCGAGAACACGACGAGGTCGGCGTGCAGCTGGGTGCCGTTGGTGAGTGTGACGCCGAGGACGCGGCCGGTCGGGGAGGTGAGCACTTCGGTGGGCCGGTTGCCGAGGGCGAGGGTGATGCCCTGGGCCTGGATCAGCCGGCCGAGCGCCTGCCCTGCTCCCTCGTCGAGCTGGGCGCTCATCAGCCAGCGGCCGGAGTGCACGATCGTGGCAAGCCCGCCGAGGCGCTGCAGGCCGCCCGCGGCCTCGAGGCCGAGAAGGCCGCCGCCGACGACGACGACGTTCGCGGGCCGGCCGAGCCGCTTGCGGAGACGGGCGACCTCTGCGACGAGGAAGTCGACGTCCTCGATGGTGCGATAGACGTGGCCGGCTTCGGCGCCGGGGATGGGCGGCACGGTGGCGGACGATCCCGTCGCGAACACGAGCTCGTCGTAGGAGAGGATCTCGCCATCGGCGAGGGTGACCGTGCGGCCGGCGGGGTCGACGCTGTCCACCCGGCTGCCGCCACGGTAGGTGACGCCGGGGGTCTCCCAGAGGGAGCGGTCGCCGAGGGTGAGGTCCTCGGAGTCGACGAGGCGGCGGGACAGGGCGACCCGGTCGTACGGCAGGTGGTCCTCATCGCCGAGGACGAGGAGTTCGTGGTCATGTCCGGGAGTGGACCTGGCCTGCATGGCCTCGGTGAACCGGTGCGCGGCGGGGCCGCCGCCGATGACGACGACGCGTCGGGGGACGCCGGACGGCCCTGAGTGAGCCTGAGCGGCGTCGAACGTGACGTTGTCCATGGCGGAGCCTTCCGTAGGGGGTGCTGCCAGCCTAAAAGGGCCGCGTTTCCCCTCGGTTGCGCCCATGTAACAAGGTGTGACCGGGACCTCACCGGCCCGCCCGGGGAGGGTGAGGACTTCTTTACGCATTCGACGCGCCCGGCGCGGACCCGCGAAACGTGGCCGATTTAGCGTGAGGGAATCGCCCACCCGGCGGGCATAACTCACAGAAAGCGGGATCACTCGTGAACCACCCCGGCACCTGGATCCGCGTCTGTTCCCTCGACGAACTCGAGCCGCTCTGGGGCGAAGCCGCCCTCGTCGGCGACGAGCAGCTCGCCATTCTGCTGCTTCCGAACGGCGGCCTCTACGCCGTCGACAACCGTGACCCCGTGACCGGGTCGTTCGTGATGAGTCGCGGCATCGTCGGCTCGCGCGGTGACCGGTTCACCATCGCCTCGCCCCTGCACAAGCAGGTCTACGACCTCGAGACCGGCGAATGCTTCACCACCGCCGAGTACTCGCTTCGTACCTACCCGGTCAGGGTCGAGGACGGCGAGGTGCACGTGCACCTCTCCGAAGCCGCTTGACGTTTCCCGTGATCTTTCCCCGATCTTCCCCCGATCTTTCCCTGTCCTTCCCCTGCACACCCCTCCCGAGGAGAACACCATGACTGCAGTCGATACGCCCACAACCGGTCTCCGCACCGGCCCGAGCCTCGTCCACCGCCCCGGCCGATGGATCGACAACTGGAATGCCGAAGACACCGCCCAGTGGAACGACGGCGGCAAGGCCATCGCCTCCCGCAACCTGAAGTGGTCGATCTTCGCCGAATTCCTCGGTTTCGTGATCTGGCAGCTTTGGAGCATCGTCGTCGTGCAGCTGCCCAAGGCCGGCTTCACCTTCGACACAGGCCAGATCTTCTGGCTCATCTCGATGCCGAGCCTCGTCGGTGCGACGCTCCGCTTCCCGTACACGTTCATGGTGGCCCGCTTCGGCGGCCGCAACTGGACCATCATCTCCGCCGGCCTGCTCCTGATCCCCTCGATCGCCCTAGGCATCTGCGTCGGCAACCCGGCCACCCCGTTCCCGGTGATGCTCTTCGTGGCCGGCCTCGCCGGCCTCGGCGGCGGCAACTTCGCAAGCTCGATGTCCAACATCACCTACTTCTACCCGCAGAGCCAGAAGGGCTGGGCCCTCGGACTCAACGCGGCCGGGGGCAACCTCGGCGCCGCCGTCGCCCAGCTCGTCGTCCCGATCGTGATCACCATCGGTGCCGCCGGAACACTCAACCTCTCGCTCGCCGGCTGGTTCTGGGTGCCGTTCATCCTCGTCGCGATGTGGGGCGCCTGGAAGCGAATGGACAACCTGTCGAGCGCCAAGGCCGACTTCGCCGGTTCGGTCGCCGCACTCCGCGAACCGCACCTCTGGGTCCTCGCCCTGCTCTACATCGGCACCTTCGGCTCCTTCATCGGCTTCGCGAGCGTCTTCCCGAAACTCATCGCCGATCAGTTCCCGGCATACTCGACCTTCCACATCATGGCCGCGTCGATCTCCCTCGCCTTCCTCGGCGCCCTCGTCGGTTCCCTCGCCCGGCCGGCCGGCGGCAAGCTCGCCGACCGCTTCGGCGGGGCGCGTGTCACGATCACGGCCTTCGGCGTGATGGCCCTCGGCGCGCTGCTCGTGATCGCGGTGCTCTCCCTCGGCAACTTCTGGCTGTTCCTTGCGAGCTTCCTGCTCATCTTCGTCGCGACCGGTGTCGGCAACGGCTCGACCTACCGGATGATCCCGAGCGTCTTCGCCGCCCGCAGCGGAGTGCGGGACGCCCACACCAACTCGGGCGACGTGAGTACCCAGCGGAAGACCGCAGCAGCCCTCGGCCTCATCTCCGCGATCGGCGCATACGGCGGATTCATCATTCCGCAGGTTCTCGGCAACTCGAAGATCGCGACCGGCAGCTACACCGGCGCGATCTACGGGTTCATCGGCGCCTACCTCGTGATGATGGCCGTCACCGCGTTCTGCTACCTCCGCCGCGGCTCCTCCGTGGCCGGGCAGCGCATCTAGCCTGGGCCCGCTCGCGACCGCGCCGGTTTCCCGCGGCCGCGCCCGCCCCGGCAGGCGCGGCCACCACAAACCGGCGCGTTCGTCCCGTATCCGAAGCGCGCAGCCGCGTCTGCGCCATCACCGACGCCACCAGCAGCAGGAGACCCCGTGACCGCACCCCTCGCATCCGCCGCCCGCCCGGGCGTCGACACCCACTGCCCATACTGTGCGCTGCAGTGCGCGATGACCCTGACACCGACGCATGCCGAGATCGGCATGCAGTCGGGTGATGCCGGTGCGGGCACGGATGCCGCGGCGCGGCCCGGTCTGACCGTCGCCGGGCGGGCGTTTCCCACCAACCGGGGCGGCCTGTGCAAGAAGGGCTGGACCGCCGCTGAACTGCTCACGTCCCCGGAGCGGATCCTGACCCCGATGCTCCGGCAACCGGACGGCGGCTACGCCCCGGCGAGCTGGGCGAAGGCGCTCGACCTCGTGGCCGCCCGGCTCGCCGGGAGCCGAGCACGGCACGGCGCCGACTCGGTCGGGGTGTTCGGCGGCGGCGGGCTCACCAACGAGAAGGCCTACCAGCTCGGCAAGTTCACCCGGGTCGCGCTCGGCTCCTCCCGGATCGACTACAACGGCCGGTTCTGCATGTCCTCGGCCGCGGCAGCAGGCAACCGTGCCTTCGGCCTCGACCGGGGGCTGCCGTTCCCGGTCGAGGACCTCGACGCGGCGGACACCATCCTGATCCTCGGCTCCAACGTCGCCCAGACCATGCCGCCGTTCATCGGCCATCTCGAGGGCGCCCGCAGCGCCGGCGGCCTGATCGTCGTCGACCCGCGTCGCTCGGCGACCGCGCGCCTCACCGAGGACGGCGGCGGCATGCACGTGCAGCCGACGCCCGGCAGCGACCTCGTGCTCCTGCTCGGCCTGACCAACATCGTCATCACCGAACGCCTCATCGACACCGACTACCTCGAACGGCGCACGGTCGGCTTCGAGGCCCTCCGCCGCAGCGTCTCCCGGTGGTGGCCCGAACGGGTGCAGCAGCTCACCGGCGTTCCGGTGCCGCAGCTGCGCGAGCTCGCCCGCCGACTCGCGGCCGGAACGGGCACATACATCCTCACCGGCCGCGGCGTCGAGCAGCACATCGACGGCACGGACACCGCGACCGCAGCGATCAACCTTGCCCTCGTGCTCGGCCTCGTCGGCACGAGCCACTCCGGCTACGGCACCCTCACCGGGCAGGGCAACGGCCAGGGTGGCCGCGAGCACGGCCAGAAGTGCGACCAGCTCCCCGGCTACCGCAAGATCACCGAACCGGCCGCCCGCGCCCACGTCGCCGGCGTCTGGGGCGTGACGCCCGAGAGCTTGCCGGGGGCCGGCGTGCCCGCGATCGAGCTCCTCGACTCGCTCGGCGCGCCCGGCGGCATTCGCTGCCTGCTCGTGCACGGCTCGAACGTCGTCGTGTCCGCCCCGGACTCCAACCGGGTGCGCGCCTGCCTCGAGGCCCTCGACTTCCTCGTGGTCTGCGACTTCTTCTACTCCGAGACCGCGCGCTTCGCCGACGTCGTGCTGCCGGTCACCCAGTGGGCCGAAGAGGACGGCACGACGACCTCCCTCGAGGGCCGGGTCATCCGCCGACGCACCGCGATCGACGCACCGGACGGGGTGCGGAGCGAACTCTGGATCTTCCAGGAACTCGCGCGCCGGCTCGGCTCCGCCGGCACCTTCAGCGCCGACCCTGCCGAGGTGTTCGACGAGCTCTGCCGCGCGAGCGCCGGCGGGCTCGCCGACTATTCCGGTCTCAGTTACGGGCTGCTCGACACGGGGGAGGCCGCGTACTGGCCGTACCCGGTCGGATCGACCGGAACCCCGCGGCTCTTCCTCGACCGTTTTGCGCACCCCGACGGCCGCGCGCGCATCGTCGCCGTGCAGGCGAGGGTGACGGATGCGCCGGCCCAGCGCGACGGAACGGTCACCCTCATCACCGGCCGGCTCCTCGAGCACTACCAGTCCGGGGCCCAGACCCGCCGGGTCCCCGAGCTGCACCAGGCCCAACCGGTGGCGCGGCTCCAGGTGCACCCGGCGACCGCGGCCAGACTCGGTGTCGTCGACGGTGGCGAGGTCGAGGTCGGCAACGCGCAGGGAACCGTGACCTGTGTCGCCGAGGTGACCGGCGACATCCGCCCGGACACCGTGTTCCTGCCGTTCCACTTCCCCGGCGCCCAGCGTGCGAACCTGCTCACCCTCGGGATCACCGACCCCGTCTCTGGCATGCCGGAATTCAAGCGCACGACCGTCCGGGTGCGGGCGTTCGAGGGGACGCCGGGGTTCTGGGCCGCCGGTTCCGTTTCCGTCCCGTCGACTCGAACGGATGCCCATGCCTGAGCCGATCCCCGCGGCCGTTCTCGCTTCCCCGGCGCCGAGCCGGATCGTCCTCGTCGGCTACGGCCCGGTCGGGGCCCGCCTCGTCGAGGAGCTGCTCCCGGTCGTGCGGGCAGGCCTCGCCACCCTGACCGTCGTCGGAGCGGAGTCTGCCAACGCCTACAACCGGGTGCTCATTGCCGACTACGCCGTCGGCCGCTCCGACCGGGACACCCTCGAGGTGACGGACACCGACGCGGCCAGGGCGGCGGGCGTCGACATCCGCACCGGTGAAATCGTCACCCGGATCAACCGGGTGCGACGCACGGTGACCCTCGGCGACGGCACCGACCTCGGCTACGACCGGCTCGTGCTCGCGACCGGTGCCCGGGCCAACGTCCCGACCCTCGACGGGGTGACCCGGCTGCGCCGCACCCTGATGCGCCCGCCGGCGGATGCCGGTGCACTCGACACCGCCGACGCCGCGCTGCCTCGCGGGGTCACCGCGCTCCGCGACCTCGACGACGCGGCGACCGTGCTCGAAACCATCCGCTCCGGAGGCCGGATCGTCGTGCTCGGCGCCGGGGTGCTCGGCATGGAGTTCGCGCTCGCCGCGGCCAGGGCCGGGAGCGACGTCTGCGTCGTCTACCACTCCGACATTCCGCTGAACCGCAATCTCGACCGCGGCGGCGGAACGGTGCTCGCCCGCAGCGCTCGCAGGGCCGGCGTCACCATGGTCAGCCACGCCCGGGCCGAAAGCCTGCTCTTCACCGCCGACGCCGACGGCCACGACCGCTTCGACGCCCTGATCTGCGCCGACGGCAAGCAGATCCCCGGAGACCTGCTCGTGCTCAGCTGCGGCATCGGCGCCCGCACCGAACTCGCCGGCCTCGCCGGCCTCAGCGTGTCGACGGGCATCCTCGTCGACGAGTCCCTGCGGAGCTGGACGGACCCCGCCGTGTTCGCGATCGGCGACTGCGCGCACGTCGCCCCCCGGCCGGCCTCCGGCGCTTCCACGACCACGCCTGCCGGAGGGCCCACCGGCCTGATCGGACCCGGCTGGCGCCAGGCCGACTGGCTCGCCGCCCGCTTCGCCGCGGAAATCGCGCACGAGGCTCGCGTCGCAGAGGTCACCGTGACCACTGCCGGTGCCGCTCCCGCTACCGCTTCTCCTGCCAGTGCCGTTCCGGTCGCTTCCGCCACTCCCGTCGTACTCGCTTCCAATGATTTCGGGCCGGCGCTCGCCGCGCAGGCGCACGGCGTCGTCATGCTCAAGGCGGAGGGCATCGACGTCGTCGCTGCCGGCGACACGAGCGCGGACCCCTGGGATCTCGACCCTGCGCGCCCGGACGACGGGCACGGGGCCGCCGAGCTCGTTCACGGCAGGGACTGTGCGGCGGCACCGGTCGCGGCGATGCCGCGCCTCGGCGTGTCGCAGTGGGCGGACCCCGAACACGGCCGCTACGTGAAGATGGTCACGCGCGGCGGCATCCTCACCGGCTTCATCTGCGTCGGGATGCCGCGCACCGGTGCCGAACTCACCCTGCTCTTCGAGCGCGGCAGCGAACTACCCGCCGACCGTTCGCTGCTGCTGCGTTATGACGGCACCGACGTCGACCCGGCTGGCGCCGGAGACGCCTTCGACTCCGACGCAACGGTGTGCTGGTGCAACGGCGTCACGGTCGGCGCGATCACGGCGTCCGCGGAGGCCGGCAACACCGACGTCGCCTGCGTCGGCTCGGCCACCCGGGCAGGAACCGGCTGCGGGGGCTGCAAGGGTCGGATCGGCGAGGTCCTCGAGCGTTTCGCCCTGACGAATTCGACGGAGATTTTGGGCTGAAAACCGGAAAACCCGCCTCCCACGTATCGAAAACCCAAAATCTCCGTCGAATCGGTTCGGCCGGGGGATGCGGGTCACGAGACCCGGGGTGTCTTCTCAGGGGTTCGGCAGCATTTTCGCCGGGCGTGCGGCGGGGTGTGCCTAGCATGGGAGGCATGCGAGCGAAGCCGGACCGGAATCCTCAGACCAGCCCCGAGACCGCGGGAACCGGCCCAACTGCCGGCCCCGTCCCCGCCGCCGGAACCCTGCGGCCGCTGCTCTCCGACCGGCTCGGGTGGCTGAGCATCCGCAGCGCCCAGCTGATCCTGGTGATCGTACTGGGGATCGGCGTCGTGTACGCCCTCGTGCAGCTCAAGCTCGTCGTCATCCCGACCCTGGTCGCACTCATCCTCGCGGCGGCACTCAGCCCGCTCGTGCGCTGGCTGCGCGCCCGTGGGGTGCCGGGGATGCTGGCGACGTGGCTCACCCTGCTCGGCGGGGTGGTCGTCCTCGGGGGAATCGTGACCCTGATCGTGTTCGCAGTGCGCAACCAGTGGTCCGAACTCGTCACCGCGGCCTCCGACGGTCTCGACCAGCTCCAGGGATACCTGACGACCGGTCCATTGTCGCTCGACGCGGCCCAGTTCGACGCCGCCCGTGCCGCCGTCCTCGGCTTCGTGACGAGCGCCGAGTTCGGCAGCGGTGCGCTCGCCGGGGTGTCCGCCGCTGCCGAGGTGCTGACCGGCGTCGCTCTCGTCGTCGTCATCCTGTTCTTCTTCCTCAAGGACGCGGCAGCCATCTGGGCCTTCCTACTGATGCCGTTCCGCGGCGCCGCCCTCGAACGGGCCCGCCGCATCGGCAAGACCGCACCGACGGTCCTCGGACAGTACGTGCGCGGGACCGCGACCATCGCGCTCTTCGACGGCGTCGTCATCGGCGCGAGCCTGGCCATCCTGCAGGTGCCGCTCGCCCTGCCGCTCGCGGCGATCGTCTTCCTCACCGCGTTCATCCCGTTGATCGGCGCGACGATCGCCGGAATCCTCGCCGCTCTCGTCGCCCTCGTCTTCAACGGCCCGATCGTGGCGCTCATCGTCGTGATCATCGTCGTGGTGGTCAACCAGCTCGAAGGCGACCTGCTGAACCCGATCGTGATGGCCGGTGCACTCAAGCTGCACCCCCTCGTGATCCTCGTCGCCCTCACGGCGGGCACCGTGCTCGGCGGTATCGCCGGCGCAGTGCTCGCCGTGCCGCTCGTCGCCGTCGCGTGGTCGATCGTGCGTGTCTGGGACCACCCGGCCGCGGTGCCTCCGAAGCCGTCGCGCCGATTCGCCCGCCGCCCCTGACGAATTCGACGAAGTTTTTGCCCGGAAAGCGCTTAGATCGCGCTCTCACGTGCCCACAACCCGAAAAACTCCGTCGAATTGGTTGGGGGCGGGTCGCCCATTGTCGGCTCCGGGGTTGCAGCCTACGATGTCGGCAACCGGCCGACCGGTGACCCGGTGACACCCGGGTCCGGCCACCGGCCCCACTCCGGCGAGGAGGCCTGGAATGTCGGTGTCTACCCTGAAAGCGGTCGTCGACCGAGCGTTCGCGGAACGCTACGGCGTGCCGGCGATCAACATCGTGAACGACCTGACCATGGAGGCCGTCCTCGCGGGGGCGGTCGAAGCCCGGTCGCCCGTGATCGTGCAGACCTCGGTCAAGACCGTGAAGTCGATCGGGTCACGCGTGCTTTTCAGCATGTGGGAATCGATGACGGCGGGAATCGAGGTGCCGGTGGTGCTGCACCTCGATCATTGCCCCGAGCGCGCGGTCATCACCCAATGCCTCGAGCGCGGCTGGAATTCCGTGCTCTTCGATGCCTCCCGGCTCCCGGTCGCGGAAAACCAGCGCCAGACCGTCGAGGTCGTCGCGGAGGCCCGCCGCTTCGGTGCGCACGTCGAGGGCGAGATCGAGTCGATCACCGGGGTCGAGGACGGAATCGGCTCGGACACGGCATCAGCCCGGCAGTCCCTCGAGATCTCGCTGCGCTTCATCGAGGAGACCGGGGTCGACGTCTTCGCACCCTCGATCGGCAACGCGCACGGCGTCTACAGCAGTGAGCCCGTCCTCGACTTCCAGCGCGTGAGCGACCTCGTCACCGCGCACCCGATCCCGATCGCCCTGCACGGCGGGAGCGGCCTGAGCCCCGCGCAGTTCGCCGAACTCATCGCACTCGGCTGCGCCAAGGTGAACATCTCCACGGCGCTCAAGATCATGTTCATGCAGTCGAGCCTCGCCTTCCTCAAGGATGCGGAGGCGAGCGACAAGTGGGACCCCCCGTCGCTGTTCGGGCAGGTCCGGTCCGACATCGTCGCGCTCACCCGCGGACTCGCGGAGCAATTCGGCAGCGCAGGGAAGGCGTGACGGATGCCGGCACTCATCTTCGATTGCGACGGCGTCCTCGCCGACACCGAGCGTGACGGCCACCTTCCGGCGTTCAACCAGACCTTCCGCGAATTCGCCGTTCCGGTGCGGTGGAGCGATTCCGACTACGCCGTCAAGGTCAAGATCGGGGGTGGAAAGGAGCGGATGCGGAGCGCGGTGACGCCCGCGGTCGCCGCCGTCATCGGCCTTCCGGATGACCAGGGCGCCCTCGACGAGGCCGTCGCACGCTGGCACCGCCGGAAGACCGCCATCTACACCGACGCCGTGGCGCGCGGCGCACTGCCCGGTCGCCCCGGCATCAAACGGATCACGGCGGACGCGTACGCGGCAGGCTGGACGCTCGCCGTCGCATCCACGTCTGCGGAGGAATCCGTCCGAGCCGTGCTCACCGAGGCGGTCGGGCCGGACCTCGCGGTCCATTTCCAGGTCTTCGCAGGGGACGTCGTCGCTGCCAAGAAACCGGCGCCCGACATCTACCTCCTCGCCCTCCGCGAACTCGGCGTCCCGGCATCCGAGGCACTCGTCATCGAGGACAGTGCCAACGGCCTCCAGGCCGCGCTCGCCGCCGGCCTCCGCACGCTCATCACGGTCAGCGGCTACACGGCCGGCGAGGACTTCACCGGAGCCTCCCTCGTCGTCTCCTCGCTCGGCGACCCCGGCGGTCCCAGCGCGATCACCCTGAAGGACCCGCTGCACCTCGACGTGGGCCGCACCGTCGAACTGACCGATCTCACCGCCCTCCTGGCCGCACCAGGACCGACCGCACCAGGACCGACCGCCCCTAAACCCACAAGACCGGAACCCATCAGACCGGAAGCGGAGACGCCATGACCCCCAGCAGTCTCGACGACACCGAATTCGTCGTGCACAGCATCGCCCAGACCGCGGTCGACAACGAACGCGCGTTCGGCGACCTCGACTCCGTCGTCGGCGACGGCGACTTCGGGTTCTCGCTCGCCCGCGGCTTCGAGATCGTCCTCGCCGACTGGCCGGACTTCGACCGCAGCTCCCCGGCCGACTTCCTGAAGAAGATCGCCCTCGTCATCTCCGGGCGGATCGGCGGAACCTCCGGCCCGCTCTGGGGCACCGCATTCCTCCGCGCCTCCGGGGCCATCGCCGGCAAGGCCGACCTCGACGGCGACGACGTCGTCGCCATGCTCCGCGCCGCGGCAGACGGGATCAAGGCCAGGGGCAAGTCCGATCTCGGCGACAAGACCCTTCTCGACGCCCTCGTTCCGGCGACGGATGCCTTCGAAGCGGAACTCCGCGCCGGGAGGGCCGGAACCGTGGCGCTCGCCCGCGCAGCCGTCGTCGCGCGGGAACAGGCCGACGCGACGAGCTTCCTGCAGGCCCGCCGCGGACGGGCGAGTTACACGGGAGAGCGCAGCATCGGTTCCCCCGACCCTGGCGCCGTCGCCGTCGCCGTGATCCTCGAGCGCCTCAGCCGGGAATGGGCTGCGCGCGACGATCTCTGATCCCGCACGACCTCTGATCCCGCGCGACCTCTGATCCCGTACGACCTCGTGAACCACGTTCCGCACGATCCGCTGCACATTCCGGACCACCCACGAAACATTCCGGACCACCCACGAAGGAGATGGACACATGAAGAAATTCGTCAACGACCCGAAGATGTACGTGCCAGACATGCTCAAGGGCATCGCCCTCGCCAACCCGGACACCCTGCGCTACGAGCCGAAGTACAACCTGATCATGCGCGCCGGCGGTCCGAACCCGAACAAGGTGTCGATCATCCAGGGTTCCGGTTCCGGCCACGAACCCGCCCACGTGATGACCGTCGGCCGGGGGATGCTCGACGCGGCCTGCCCGGGCGACGTGTTCGCCGCACCGCCGATGGACTACGTCTACGAGACCACCAAGCTGATGGCCTCTCCCAAGGGTGTGCTGTTGCTTGTTAACAACTACACCGGCGACCGGATGGCCTTCGAAATGGCCCAGGAGATGGCCGCCTCCGACGGCATCAACGTGAAGACCCTGTTCATCGACGACGACGTCGCCGTTCAGGACTCCACCTGGACGGTCGGGCGCCGCGGTGTCGCGGGCAACTTCTTCGTGATGAAGGCCGTGGGCGCGGCCTCCGAGGCCGGCGCTTCCCTCGATGAGCTCGTCCGGATCGGCGAGAAGGTCGACAGCGTCACCCGCACGATGGGCATCGCCCTCACCTCCTGCACCCCGCCCGCGAAGGGGTCCCCGCTCTTCGAACTGGGCGAGGACGAGATCGAGGTGGGCGTCGGCATCCACGGCGAACCCGGCCGCCGGCGCGCCAAGCTCACCACCGCAGACGAGATGACCGACGAGATGCTCGACGCCGTCGTGAACGACCTGCCCTTCGTCGAGGGCGACCGCGTCGCGCTCATGATCAACGGCCTCGGCGGCACCCCGATCAGCGAGCTCTACATCCTCTACGGGCACGCGCATGACGAACTGACCCGCCGCGGCATCACGGTCGGGCGCAGCTACGTGGGGGAGTACTGCACCTCGCTCGACATGGCCGGGGCCTCGCTCACCCTCGTGAGGCTCGACGACGAGATCGAGGCACTTCTCGCGGCGCCCGCCGAGATCGCCGCCCACGTGTTCTAGAGGACGTCGCGCCTCTAGAATCTCCCCATGACCAGCTGGAACGAAAGCAGGAATGCGTACAGGGATGCGGCGGCCTGGTTCCTGGGAACCACCGCGGCGATCACGGACCAGTGGGAGAGGGTCGCGCTCGGGGAATGGACCGTGCGCGACCTCGTCGGCCACACCAGCCGCTCCCTCCTCACCGTGGAGAGCTACCTCGCGGCCGGCCGCGAGGTGTCCGGCGACCCCGGCAACCCGCCTCCGGTCGAGATCGCGAGTGCCGTCGACTACTACGCCGTGATCGGCGTCGGGGCCGGCGATCCCGCTGCGGTCGCGGAGCGCGGCAGGGCGGCCGGGCGCGCCCTCGGGGCCGAGCCCGCGGCATCCGTCGCGGGCATCGTCGGCCGCGTGCTCGCCGAGGTCGACGACGCGAGCGGCGATGAGTACGTGCTGACGCCCTTCGGCGGGATGCCGCTGGCCGACTACCTGCCCACCCGCGTGTTCGAACTCGCCGTGCACGGCCTCGACCTGGCCGTGAGCCTCGGAATCCCGCCGACGGTGCCGGAGTCAGCGGTGTCGATCGCGGTACACCTGGTCGGCGACCTCGCCGTGCGCGGCGGCCGGGGCCCGGACCTGCTCCTCGCGGCAACCGGCCGGGGACCGTTGCCGCCCGGGTTCAGTGTGCTGTGACGACCGCGGAGCGTGGAGCGCGCCGTGCATTTCTGCTAAGCTCTCTAGGTTGCCGTCCAACGGCCGCGGAACAAGAGAGCCCAGGCATTCGGCCCACGGGCACCGCGCAGTGAGAGAAAGGGGATCCCATCTATGGCACTCGAAGCTAATGCTAAGAAGGCGATCATCGAAAAGTACGCTACCCACCCAGGCGACACCGGGTCCCCCGAAGTCCAGATTGCCATGCTCACGCAGCGCATTCTCGACCTCACGGAGCACCTGAAAGAGCACAAGCACGACCACCACTCCCGTCGTGGCCTGCTTCTCATGGTTGGTCAGCGTCGCCGTCTGCTCGGCTACCTGTCGGACATCGACATCGCCCGCTACCGCTCGCTCATCGAGCGTCTCGGACTGCGTCGCTAGTCAGGCACGAAACCGGAAGCCGCGTCGATATCGCGAACTTCTGAGGATGAACTTCAACGAAACGGGCCGTCACCTTCGGGTGGCGGCCCGTTTTGTCTGCCTGCGCGCGGTCCTGTGAGCCTCCGCAGGATGTGCCTCCCTAACACCCTGTTCTCTCAGGGTGACCGCATAGGAAACCCATAGCGTCCGCTGTCACCGTAGTTAGTGTCAACGAATGAAGGGTGGCACTGCGATGAACGCTCACGAACGCGGTAAGAAGCTCAGCAAGATCGTCACCGGCACGATCGGACTCCTCGCGATCGTCGCCGCCTCTGCCCTCGGCCTGCACGACTGGGCCGACTCGCTCGCCACGCAGGACGCGTCCGCGACGACAACCAGCACGACCACGACGGGGAATTCCGGCACGACGTCCGGAAGCACCACGACCCAGGCGACGGAGGCTCCCGCTGCTCCCGCTGCCCCCGCTGCCCCCGCTGCCCCAAGCGTGTCCTCGGGCAACGGCACCAAGGTGCACGCCAAGACGAGCGGGTCCTGATGACCGCCGTCGCGACCGTCGCGACCGAAGACTGGACGCTCTGGAGCACGAGCGCCCGCCTCGTCGTGACCGACCCCGCGGTCCTCCCCGAGGCCCGCCGGATCGCCGACGCCGTGCTCGACGACATCGAACTCGCCTGCAGCCGGTTCCGCCCCGATGCAGAGGTCAGGGCCAAGGCCGCGCTCTTCCCGGCCGGCGCGCTCGTCAGCGACACCCTCGCCGACCTGATGCGCCTCGCCCTCGCCTCCGCGGCGGAGACCGACGGCGATGTCGACCCAACCCTCGGCAACGCCCTCGACGCAATCGGCTACGACCACGACATCCGCCTGATCCTCGACGACGGCGTTCCGGTGCGGGCGATCGCCTCACCCCGACCCGGCTGGGCGAGCGTGCGACTCGACGGCAACCGGCTGACCGTGCCCGCCCACCTCGGCATCGACCTCGGCGCGACCGCGAAGGCCGCCGCCGCCGACCGGGTGGCCGCCCGCATCGCCACCGAACTCGGCTGCGGCGTGCTCGTGAGCCTCGGCGGAGACATCGCGAGTGCTGGTCCCGCGCCCGCGGGTGGCTGGCAGGTGCTCGTGCAGGATGCCCCGCTCGACCCGAGCGCCCACGTGACCCTCGCCGAGGGCCTCGCGCTCGCGACCTCGAGCACGCAGAAGCGCCGCTGGACCAAGGCCGGCCGCCCCCAGCACCACATCCTCGACCCTGCCTCCGGGCTGCCGGCCGAACCCGTCTGGCGCAGCGTCACGGTCGCGGCCGAGACCTGTCACCGGGCCAACACGCTCAGCACCGCCGCGATCGTCCGCGGCCACAAGGCCGTCGCCTGGCTGCGCGAGCTCGGCGTTCCCGCCCGCCTCGTCGACGCCGACGGCATCGTCGTCGCCCTCGGCGGCTGGCCGGACGACGACCGATCAGACGCCCCGGAGGCCTCGGAAACCCCGGAGGCCTCGGAAACCCCGGAGGCTGCCGACGCCGGCGCCGAAAGGTCGTTCCTGTGAACGAGGCGCTCTGGGCGCTCGGTCGCGGAACCGGGGTCGTCTCCCTCGCTCTCTTCACCGTGTCCGTCCTGCTCGGCATCCTGAACCGGTCCGGCAGGCCGCTCTTCACGTTGCCCCGCTTCTCGGTCGCCCTCGTGCACCGCAACGTGGCACTCCTCGCGACCGCGTTCCTCGCCATCCACCTGGTCACGCTGTTCGGAGATTCCTACGCCCAGCTCCGGCTCGTCGACTTCGTCGTGCCGTTCCTCGGCGCGGCCAAGCCCTTCTGGCTCGGTCTCGGCACCCTCGCCGTCGACCTGATGCTCGCGATCGCGATCACCGCACTCCTCCGCGGCGTCGTCGGTGTGCGGGTCTTCAAGGCCGTGCACTGGCTGACCTACCTGATGTGGCCCGTTGCGCTGCTGCACTCCATCGGCAACGGCACGGATGTCGGCCAGACCTGGTTCATCGCCTTCGCCGCGACCTGTTCGATCGCCGTCGTCGCCGCACTCGTCTGGCGCCTGAGCCGCGGTTTCGTCGAGTACGAGAACGTCAGAGTCGAGAGGACCTCGTGACCCGGGTAGCGGACACCCGGCTGTTCCCCGCCGTCCAGGCCCCGGTCGGCACTGCCCGGCTCACCGCCGCCCCTGCCGCGGACTACGCCACCCACCAGTCGACCTTCGGCCCGCTGCCCGCCCACGCGGATTCGGCGGCACTCCTCGCGGCTCTGCGCGAGTCCGGTCTCGAGGGCCGCGGCGGCGCCGGCTTCCCGGCGTGGCGCAAGCTCGCCGCTGTCCCTGCCCGCGAACGAGCCCGCCGCCGCCGCGTCGTCGTGATCGGCAATGCCGCGGAGGGCGAACCCCTCAGCCAGAAGGACGCGACCCTGCTACTCCGGTCGCCGCACCTCGTCATCGACGGGCTCCTCACCGTCGCCGGCGCCCTCGGCGCCCACTCCATCTACCTCTACGCCCAGGCCTCCGTGTTCGAGTCCGCCACCCGCGCCCTCGCCGAGCGGGCGGATGCCTCCGCGATCGAACTGCGGGAAGCGGCCGACACCTTCATCTCGGGTGAGGCATCCGCCGTCGTCAACGCCCTCGCCGGCAGGGCGCCGATCCCACAGGATCGCACCATCCGGCTCACCGCGTCCGGCCTCGGCGGCCGGCCCACCCTGCTGCACAACGTCGAGACCCTCGCCCACATCGCACTGATCGCCCGATTCGGGGCCGCCTGGTTCCGCTCGGTGGGCACGACGGGGGACCCGGGAACGCGACTCGTCACGGTCGGCAGCGACGGGCATCCGTCGACGGTGCTCGAGGTTGCCGGCGGATCCCGCATCGGCGACGTGCTGCGGTTCACCGGCGTCGACACCGGGAGCCTTTCCGCCGTGCTCGTCGGCGGCTACCACGGTGCCTGGCTGCCGGCGTACGCCCTCGAAGCGCGCCTCGACCGCGCGGACCTCGCCGGATTCGGAGCGAACCCGGGCGCGGGCATCCTGATGGGGCTGGGCGAACGGCGCTGCCCGATCACGGTCGCCGCCGCGGTCGCCACCTATCTCGCCGGCGAGACCGCCGGCCAGTGCGGCCCCTGCGTCAACGGGCTCCCGGCGATGGCCGAAGTGCTCGGGCGCCTCGCCCGCGGGGACCGCGACCCGAGCCTCCCGGGCGAGGTGCGCCGCCTCGCCGCCATCGTCACCGGTCGGGGCTCCTGCAACCACCCGGACGGAACCGCCCGGTTCGTGCTCAGCACGCTGACCGTCTTCGCCGACGACGTCAGTGCGCACCTGAACGGGCATTGCCGAAAGGACCACTGATGAACCTGCGCGCCCCAGAACCCCGCGGCGCGGCCACCCCCGCCACCCTCCTGCACATCGACTGGACCAGGTGCGACGGCCGTGGCCTCTGCACCGAGATCCTGCCTGAGCTGCTCGCCCGCGACGAGTGGGGCTACCCGCTCGCCTACGGTTACGGCTCCGCGGGAGCAGGCTCGAACGTGCTCGTCCCGGACACCCTGCTCGCCGCGGCGACCGACGCCGTGTCCCTCTGTCCCCGCCAGGCGCTCACCCTCGTCGACCGGTAGCTCCTCGCCCGGAGTCCGTTCCGACGAACGCGGCACGCAGTATGTAATTTATCCTTGACACGAAGTATGACTTTCTTTACATTGAGTCATGTCAGCTTTACTTCACACCGCTTCACTCTCGTCAAGGAGTCCGATGTCAGCCCTGGAAAAACGCGCCTGGATCAGGCTCGGCACCGCGATCGCCGCGTACACGACCTACCTCGTCCTCCTCCTGATCCGGGATGACGGCATGCCGCTCGCCGAGGCGCCGTACGTGGCTGCGCTGCTCTGGACCATCGGCGGCGCCATCGTCGCATCGATCGTGCTCGACATCCTGGTCTCGATCCTGTCGCCACGGGATGCCGGGCAGGCCGACCAGCGCGACCGCGAGATCGCCCGGTTCGGCGACACGGTCGGCCAGTCGTTCGTCGTGATCGGCGGGGTCGCCGCCCTCCTGATGGCCCTGCTGCAACTGCCGTACTTCTGGATCGCCAACGCGGTGTACCTCGCGTTCGTGCTCTCGGCGGTCCTCGGAGGCATCGCGCGGCTCGTCGCCTACCGGAGGGGCCTGCCCCAATGGTGAGGCCGGCGAAGTCAACGACCTCCGCGAAGCCGACCCGGGTCACCAACGACATGCGGCGGCTCCGCTTCGCCCACGGCGAGATGACCCAGGCCGACCTCGCCGACCGCACCGGCGTTACCCGCCAGACCATCATCGCCATCGAGCAGGGCCGCTATTCGCCCTCGCTCGAGCTGGCGTTCCTGATCGCCCACGCCTTCGGCGTACCGCTCGACGACGTGTTCCAGTACCCCACCCATCCGACCCCATCCGTGACCCCGTCAGGAGAAGAATCATGAAAGCCCTCGTCCAGAATCGGTACGGTTCCGCAGACGTCATGCACCTCGAGGACATCGAAGAGCCGAAGGTCGGAGCCGACGAGGTGCTCGTACGGGTCCAGGCTGCCGGGATCGACGCCGGCGTCTGGCACCTGATGGCCGGGCGCCCGTACCTGCTCCGGCTGTTCGGTTTCGGGCTCCGGGCCCCGCGGCTCCGGGTGCGCGGGCGGGATGTCGCGGGCACGGTCGCTGCCGTCGGTTCTCACGTCACCAGGTTCCGGGTCGGCGACGAGGTGTTCGGCACGTCGCTCACCGGATCCTTCGCCGAGTACACCCGGGTCCCGACCGACCGGCTCGCCCCGAAGCCGGCGAATCTCGGGTTCGCCCAGGCCGCGGCCGTGCCCGTCTCGGCGTGCGCAGCCCTGCACGCGCTCCGCGACGCCGGGAAACTCGAGGCGGGCCAGCGGGTCCTCGTGATCGGCGCAGGCGGCGGAGTGGGGACCTTCGCCGTCCAGCTCGCCACGGCGCTCGGCGCAACCGTCACCGGGGTCTGCAGCACCGGCAAGGTCGACCTCGTCCGGTCGCTCGGCGCCGCCCAGGTGATCGACTACACCCGCGACGACTTCGCGGACGGCCGGAACACCTGGGACCTGATCCTCGACATCGCCGGAAACCCCACCCTGGCCCGGCTCCGCCGGGCCCTCACCCCGACCGGCACCCTCGTCATCGTCGGAGGGGAGGGCGGTGGAGCCGTCTTCGGCGGGATCGACCGCCAGTTGCGCGCCCTCCTGCTCTCCGCCTTCGTGAAGCAGACCCTGCGCGGGGTCGTCTCCGCAGAGGGTGCCGACGACCTCGAGACCCTCGGGACACTGCTCGAGGCCGGCAGCATCCGGCCCGTGATCGACCGCACGTTCTCCCTCGCGGAGGCGGCGGACGGCATCCGCTGCCAGCACGCCGGACAGGCGCGCGGGAAGGTCGTCGTCACCGTTCCGTGAGACCCGGACAGGGGGAGCCGTAGGCTGGGCAGGCACCCAACGAAACGGATATCTCCCAGCTATGAGCATTTGGCGCACCAAAAGCATTGAGGCCTCGATGGCCGACTCCCTCGAAAAGGGCCACAACCTCAAGCGCACCCTCGGCACCTGGGACCTCATGGTCATGGGTGTCGCCGTGGCCGTCGGCGCCGGGATCTTCTCGGTCGGGGCGAAGGCGGCCGGCAGCTATGCGGGCCCGTCGGTGACGCTCGCGTTCCTGCTCGCCGCCCTCACCTGCGCCCTCGCGATCATGTGTTACGCGGAGTTCGCATCGGCCGTTCCGGTCGCCGGCTCGGCATACACCTTCACCTACGCGACCCTCGGCGAGCTCCTCGCCTGGATCATCGGCTGGGACCTGATCCTCGAGATGCTCACCGCGGCCGCCGTGATCGCGAAGTACTGGGGCATCTACCTCTCGAGCGTCTTCGACCTGTTGCACTGGAACGTCCCGGCGACCATCAACATCCTCGGCCTCGACGTGAGCTGGGGCGCCTTCGTCATCGTCGCGATCTTCACGACCCTGCTCGTGCTCGGCACGAAGCTCTCCGCCCGGGTCGCGAGCGTCTTCACGATCCTCAAGGTCGCGATCGTGCTCTTCGTCATCGTCGCAGGCGCGTTCTTCATCAACCCGGCGAACTACTCGCCGTTCATCCCCGCCGCTGTCCCGACGACCGGCGGAGACGGCGACGTCTGGATGCAGTCCCTCTTCTCCTTCATGACGGGTGCGCACCCGGCCCATTACGGCCTCTTCGGCCTGCTCGCGGGCGCCTCCCTCGTGTTCTTCGCGTTCATCGGCTTCGATGTCGTCGCCACGAGCGCCGAGGAAGTCAAGAACCCGCAGAAGACCCTGCCGCGCGGGATCTTCGCCGGGCTCGCGATCGTCACCGTGCTCTACCTCGGCGTCAGCCTCGTGCTGACCGGGATGGTGCCGTACACGGTGCTCGCCCAGGACCCGAACGCCTCCCTCGCCACCGCGTTCGTCGCCGTCGGCGCCGGCTGGGCCGCCGAGGTCATCTCGGTCGGCATCCTGATCGGCCTCACGACCGTGATCATGGTGCTGCTCCTCGGACTGTCCCGGGTGCTCTTCGCGATGAGCCGCGACGGCCTGCTGCCCCGCGGCCTCAGCGTCACGTCGGCGAAGCGCGGCACGCCGGCGCGCGTGCAGATCATCGCGGGTACGGCGGTCGCGCTGATCGCCGGTCTCACCAACGTGGGCGTCCTCGAGGAAATGATCAATATCGGCACGCTCTCGGCGTTCGTGCTCGTGAGCATCGCCGTCATCGTGCTGCGGAAGAAGCGGCCAGACCTCAAGCGCGCCTTCAAGGTGCCGCTCTCCCCGTTCCTGCCGATCCTCTCCGCCGTGCTGTGCTTCTGGCTGATGCTCAACCTCACGACCCTGACCTGGGTGCGGTTCGCCGTCTGGCTGCTGATCGGCCTCGCCGTGTACTTCGCCTACGGGCGCCGCCACTCCGTGGTCGGCATCGAAGCCAAGCGCGTCTTCGACGAGACCGTGCGCACCGAGGCCGCCCGCGAGGAGAACTCCCTCCGCGACTGACCCCTCCCGCGACGAACCCTTTCCGCCGCCACTCCCTCCCGCGAGAGTACGAATTCGGCCCTCTCCGTGCGGCTGAAGGGGCCATATTCGTACTCTCGCGGGCCGGCGCGGGCCGGCGCGGGCTGGCGCGGGTGCAAGACTCCTAGGGGAGGCGGTAGAGGGTCGCCTCCCAGGGACGGAGGGACGCACCGGGGGACTGGCGCGGGTAGTTGCCGAGGACGCGCTCGGCGTTCGCGAGCAGGCCGGCGACCGCAGCGGGCAGCGGCGCGGCGAGCGGGGCATCCGCCGCGTTGGCCACAACGAGCAGGGTCTCGCCGCCCAGCGAACGGGTGAAGGCGTAGAGCTGTTCGTGGTCTGGCTCGAGGAGGCTGAAGTCGCCGAGGGCGACGACCGGGCTCTCGTGCCTGAGCCGGATGAGCGCCTGGTAGAACCGGAACACGCTCCGCTCGCCCGAACGGTCGGCGGCGACGTTGATCCCGGTGTGGTTCGGGTTGACCGCGAGCCAGGGCGTCCCCGTCGTGAAACCCGCATTCGGCGTCGCATCCCACTGCATGGGGGTGCGGGCGTTGTCGCGGCCCATCGCGTGCACTCCGGCCAGAACGGATGCCGGGGCCAGGTCGAACTCCTCGACCGCCTCCCGATAGTGGTTGAGCGACTCGATGTCGCGGTAGTCGGCGATCGAGTCGAACCGCACGTTCGTCATCCCGATCTCCTCACCCTGGTAGATGTACGGGGTGCCGCGTTGCAGGTGCAGCACGAGCGCCCAGAGGGTGGCCGACTCGTAGCGGTAGGTGGTGTCGTTGCCGAACCGGGAGACGAGCCTCGGCTGGTCGTGGTTGTTGAGGTAGAGGCTGTTCCACCCGGTCTCCGCGAGGTCGGTCTGCCAGTGCGCGAGGTTCTGCTTGAGCGCGGGCAGGTTACGAGGGCGGACGTCGAATTTGGTGTCCCCGTGGTCGAGCCCGACGTGCTCGAACTGGAAGATCATGTCGACCTCGCCGCGGGCCGGGTCCGTGAACAGCACGGCATCGGCCGTGGAGACCCCCGGCATTTCACCGACGGTCAGGTGGTCACCGGGGCGGCCGGCGAACACGGCGGCGTGCATCTCCTGCAGGTACGCGTGAATCTGGGGGCCCATCGGTGAGCCGCCGTCCGTTGCCGGCATCGGTCCGTCGATCAGTTCCGTGCGCTTGGCGATGAAGTTGATCACGTCCATCCGAAAGCCGTCGACGCCACGGTCGAGCCATCGGTTCATCATCGCGTACACCGCGGCGCGGACATCGGGGTTTTCCCAGTTGAGGTCGGGCTGCTGCTTCGCGAACAGGTGCAGGTAGTACTCGCCCGTCGTGTCGTCGAGGGTCCATGCCGGTCCGCTGAACGCGCTCCGCCAGCCGTTCGGCACTCCGCCGTCCGCGTGCGGCGCTCGCCACCAGTACCAGTCCCGCTTCGGGTTCGTCAGGTTGCTCTTGGACTCGACGAACCACGGGTGTTCGTCGCTCGTGTGGTTGACCACGAGGTCCATCACGATCTTGATCCCGCGGTCGTGCGCCTCGGCGAGGAGCAGGTCGAATTCCGCGAGGTCGCCGAACACGGGGTCGATGTCCTCGTAGTCCTTGATGTCGTAGCCGTTGTCGTGTTGCGGAGAGGGGTACACCGGGGACAGCCAGAGGGCATCGATCCCGAGCTCGGCCAGGTAGTCGAGGCGGCCGCGGATGCCGGCGAGGTCGCCGATCCCGTCACCGTCGGCATCCGCGAAGCTGCGCGGATAGACCTGGTACACAACGCCGGACGTCCACCAGGGGGCCGCGGTCCCGGCGTCGGCCGGGGAGGCGCCCGACGATGTGCCGGGGGACTCGATCAGGGGTGTGGCTGTTTCGGTGATTTCGGTCATTTGATGGATCCTCTCATCACGCCGGAGATGACCCAGCGCTGGGCGAAAATGTACACGATCAGCAGGGGCGCCATGGCCATCAGGTAGGAGGCGAATGCTGCCGAGTAGTTGGTGTTGAACTGTCCCTGGAACACGAACTGGGACAACTGGAGTGTGCGCGCGGCCGGATCGGACAGGACGACAAGGGGAAGGATGAAGTCGTTCCAGGCCCACACGCAGGTGAGGATGCCGACCGTCGCGTTCATCGGAGTCAGCAGCGGGAAGATGATCTGCCAGAAGACGCGCCAGGTGCTCGCACCGTCCGTGTACGCGGCCTCTTCGAGTTCGATTGGGATCGACTTGATGAAGGCGACATAGATGAAGACATTCAGGGAGAGACCGAAGACCGCGTACAGCAGGATGAGGCCCACCTGGTTGTCGAGGCCGAAGAGGGCCGTCTCCTTCACGACGGGGAGCATGATGATCGGGAACGGAATGAAGATCGCGGAGAGCAGGTAGAAGTATGCGCCCTTGAAGAACGGCTTGTGCATGTTCCGCGCGATCGCATAGGCCACGAGGGAGTTCGTCATCAGGGTGAGGACGACGGCGCCGACCGTGATGAAGGCGGTGTTCATGAGCGCCTGCGGGAACTTGGTCAGCGTCCAGGCATCGACGAAGTTCTGCCAGTGGAAGCTGGTCGGCAGTTCGAATCCGGTGCCGGTGAGCTGGTCGGGTGTCTTCAGGGCGGTGATGATCGCGAAGTACAGCGGAACCAGCACGGTGATGGAACAGACGGCGATGAGGGCCGTCGCCCACCAGTTGATTCTCGGGCGGTCGCCCGCCCGGCGCCGGGGAGCGCTGTTTCGGCGGTGCGCGGAGCGTGCACCCGTGGGAGCGGGGCCGACAGCCGGAGTGTCGAGTGTTGAGGTAGTCATGAGAAGTCGGCCTCCTTGCGCTGAAGAACTCGGAACTGCAGGAATGAGACGACCAGGATCACGATCACGAAGATGACCGCGTTCGCGGACTGGTACGCGAACTCGCCGCCCTGGAAACCGCCCCGGAAGATCAGAAGGGTGATCGACTCCGTCGAGGTGCCCGGGCCGCCCTTGGTGAGGGCGACGATCGGGTCGAAGACCTGCAGGAATCCCTTGAGACTGAGCACCATGTTGATCGTGAAGAAGGCGCTGATCAGCGGGAAGGTGATCGAACGGAACTGACGTCGCGGTGTCGCGCCGTCGAGGGCGGATGCTTCGTAGAGCTCCTGGGGAATGGTCTGGAGCCCGGCGAGGTAGAGGATGATCGCGAAGGCGCACGACTGCCAGACCGCGAGGGCCACGACGGCCGTCCAGGCCCAGTCCGGGCTGGTCAGGATGTTGTCGCGGAACACCGGGATGTTCGAGGCGATGGTGGGAAGTGCGTTCGCGAAGAAGTACTGGAACACGTAGCCGACGACGAGGATCGAGAGCACGTAGGGGATGAAGAAGATCCCCCGGAATGTGGACTGGAGTGCGATCTTCGCGTTCAGCCCGACCGCAATCGCGAGTGAGATCACATTGGTGAGGATCGTGGCGACAATGGCGAAGCCGAAGCTGAAGCCGTAGGCCTTCAGCACCCGGTCATCCTGGAACAGGGCCAGGAAGTTGGTGAACCCCACGAAGTCCCAGGCTCCGAATCCCGCATAGTTGGTGAAGCTGAAGAAGACGCCGATCAGCACGGGGACCGTGTGCAGCAGGGCGAAGATGGCCAGTGCCGGGACCACCATCCAGTAGAAGGCGCGTGGCGTGGCCCCTATGCCGCGCCGTCGCGGCCGGGCGGGTGAGATCGGAGTGGTTCGCTCCGGCGTGGGCCGGGTCAGGACGTGAGTGGGCATCGTTAATCTCCGCTTCGTGTCGACGGGGTGCGTGCCGCAACCTTGCGCCAGTCGTTGTCGAGGGTGGCCAGCGCGCCTGCGCTGTCCTTGTCGGTCAGGAATTGCTGGACAATCGGGCCGAGCGGGATGCTCGCCGGAATCTGGTGATCGATGAATCCGACGATCTGCCCCGTCGTGAAGTAGGGCTGCAACTCGGCCAGTGCCGGGTTCGCGTTGGGGGCTGCATCGCGCGCCCCGGAGAACATGTTCTGCGAGGCCGCGAACTTCTCCACCGTCTCCTTCTGCAGCAGGAAGTCGACGAATCTCTTCGACTCGGCATAGTGCGGGGTGTCGCGCCCGATGGTGATTGCGACGTCGACTCCCGAGACGAGGCGGATATCCTCGGGGTTGTCGGTGACCGGGTAGGGGAAGCTGCCGACGTTGATGTCGGGGTTGTTGGCGAGGATCGGGGCGAGCGCCCAGATGCCTTGCATCAGCATGGCCGACTCGCCGTGAGCAAAGGCCAGGTTCCCGTCCGCGTAGCTTTTGCCGAGGTAGCCGGGCTGTGCGTAGGAGTACAGCTTGGCGAGCTTGGCGAAGGTATCCGGGTAGTTCTTCTCGAACGACACGGCCGAGGAAGCGCCGACATCCGCTCCTTGCTTGCGCAGGTCAGGAAAGAAGTCCTTGCCACCGAGCTGGGCGCCGATTCCGTTGAGGGAGACCTGAGCCGTCCACGCGTCGGCCAGTGTGCCGTAGAAGGGTGTGATCCCGGCCGCGGTGAGCTTGTCGGCCGCAGCGATCAGCTCGTCCCAGGTGGTGGGGACGGCGATGCCCTGGGCGGCGAAGATGTCCCGGTTGTAGAGCACACCGTTTGCATTGCTCACCATTCCGAGTGCGTTGACCTCCGTGCCCTTGTTGGTGCCGAGCGCGGCGAGGATCTTCTGCACGGCGGGATTGATACCCGCGAGCAGGGGGTCGCCGGTGAAGTCGTGGAACACGCCCGCTCGGGCGAGTTGGCCGAGGTTGCCCGAGCCGCCGAGGCTCAGTACGTCGGGAACCTTGTTCTTGACCAACAGGGTGCGGATGGCCGTATCGGGGTCAGGGACCGAATTCTGCACGACGTGGATGTCGGGGTTCGCTGCTTCGAACTCGGCGATGATCGTGTCGAAGTCGCCGATGGCCTCGGCCTTGAACTGGAAGAAATCGAGGGTGACCACGCCGGTCGTAGCCGGCGCGCATCCGCTCAGGGTGCCGAGGCCGAGCGCGCCCAGGGCGACAACCGACACCAGCCGCCGGAGCCTGTGTCGTCGCTGCGCTCGCCGGGGTGATCGCTGGTACGTCGTTGTATCCGTCATTGCCGTCTCCTTGTGTCTAGATTCTTTCTACTCCGAAAAGAATCAAGGTGTCAAGTCGGCATTCATGGAATGAATTTGGGCTCATCGGTCACGTTCTCGCGGTGTTTATGTCAAAATGGAAGAAATACAGGGAGTGTGCACGATATGGAAATGTCCAGGGACTCCGGGGCTGCAACGCTCTCGAGTAGCTCGGCCAGGGATCTCGCGCGTGCTGTCCTGATTCACGGACCGATCTCCCGCGGCGACCTGGGCCGCAGGCTGGGACTTTCCCCTGCAAGCCTCACGCGCCTGAGTAAGCCGTTCCTCGATCGCGGGCTGTTCGTGGAGGGCAGCGAGGATCACGACGGTACCGTCGGGCGCCCGGCGCGACCTCTCGACGTGCGCGTGGACGCGAGCCGGTTCATCGGCGTGAAGGTCACGGGCGAGGGGGTATTCGGGGTGCTCACCGACCTGAGAGCCAACGAACTCTCCGCCGCGGCTCGGCCGCTCGGCGAGCACTCCGTTGCGCATGTCGTGGCGCAGATCGCAGCGGTCGTACACGAACTCGGGGGACCGGAGGGCATTTCCGGGGTCGGGGTCTGCATCGGCGGCAATGTGACCGGGTCGCGCATCGTCACCCGGGCACCGTTCCTCGGCTGGAGGGACGTGGACCTTGCGGGTGAGCTCGAGGTCGTAGTGGGAGTGCCCGTCTCCGTCGAGAACGATGTCGTCGCGCTCACGTCCGCAGAGCAGTGGTTCGGCGCCGGGCGGGGAACGCCGACGTTCGCCGTACTCACGATCGGTGTGGGCGTCGGATACGGCCTCGTCGTCAACGACCAGGTCATCGTGACCGCCGACAGTGGCCTCGGGCTCGGCGGACACATCCCGCTCGACGCGACGGGTCCGCTGTGTCCGGACGGTCACCGCGGCTGCTCCCGGGCCATGCTGACGAGTTCCAGCGTCTGCGCGCAGCTCGGCATCGCTCTGGGCCGGGAAGTCGGGTACGACGAGGTCCTGGACCTCGCGGCTCACGGCAATCGTGCGGCGATGTCCGTCATCGGCGCGACCGGACGGGCCCTCGGCCGGATGATTGCCGTCATCGCGAACATCGCCATGCTCGACACGATCGTGCTGTCGGGGGAGGGGATCGGCCTGTGGGATCTCGTCTCCGACGAGATCCGCGCTGCCGCGCGTGCGGACCGGGACCCCGACGCTACTGAACTCCGCATCGTCGTCGATGACTCCGGGCTTTCGGCGTGGGCTCGCGGAGCCGCGGGAGTCGCCATCCAGCAATCTCTCGGGCGTCTGACGTCCGCGGGCTGAGCCCGGGTCCTGCCGAGAGGGCGACGGCGCACCCGTGGGCCGGGCGGCCGGACGGTGCGCGTATTCCGGTTGCGTGATTTGAACATCCGTTTGGGCGCACGCGATAATTGGACCGCGTAGCGGGACAGTATTCCCGCCCGCGGACCCGAAGGCAGGCCACTTGAGCGAGACCCCGCGGCCGACGACGGATGCCCGCCGCACCTTCTTCGCCGCCCGCCCGACCGCAGGCGCCACCGTCGACCTCGGCGTCAGCATCGGCGGCCTGCGCCTCCGGAACCCGGTCATGCCCGCCTCCGGGTGTTTCGGACCCGCCCTCGGCCGGCTCATCCCCGTCGACGAGCTCGGGGCCGTCGTGACGAAGACCGTCTTCGGCGTGCCGCGCGGCGGCAACCCGGCGCACCGGCTCACCGAGATCCGGGCCGGCATGGTCAACAGCGTCGGCATCCCGAGCCGGGGCGCCGCCGGCTACCTCGCCGAGCTGCACCCGCACTACGCCGCCCTCGGACCGCCCGTGATCATCAGCGTCGGCGCGCACCGACCGAATGGCTACGCCCCCGTCGTGCGCGACCTCGGCACGGCCGGCGACGCCTTCGAACTCAACGTCTCCTGCCCCAACCTCGACCGCGACGGCACCGACATCGGCTCGGACCCGGACGCCATCGAGGCCGCCGTTGCCGCGGTGCGGCTCGAGACCGACAAGCCGCTCATCGTCAAGCTCCCGGTCCTCGCCTCCTCGATCGCCGAGTGCGCCCAGGCCGCCCAGGCCGCCGGCGCGGATGCCGTCTGCGTCGCGAACTCGATCCCGGCCCTTCCGCTCGAGGCGTATACCCGCGCCCCCGCGATCGGCAACGTCATCGGCGGCCTGTCCGGGCCCTCGATCCGGCCCATCGTGCTCCGGCTGGTCTGGCTCGCCGCACGCTCCGTCGACATCCCCGTGATCGCATGCGGCGGCATCGAGACCGCGGACGACGCCCTCGACTACTTCTCGGTCGGCGCCTCCGCCGTGCAGGTCGGCACCGCAAGCTTCGCCCGCCCGTTCGCGACGGTCGAGATCGTGCGCACCCTGCAACAGCGCTGCACGGACGACCGGGTCACCGGCATCCGCGATCTCATCGACCTCTGGAGAGCCCAATGAGCCCGATGAAGACCCCGCCGACCGCCGCAGAGACCCGGGCGGCGCTCGCCAGGCAGGCCGCCTTCGCCGCAGCGGATGCCGCAGCGCTCGACGGCCTGCTGTCCGTGCGCCCGGCCGAGGCCGGGCCCCGCCCCGAGCCGATCTGGGACGAGGCGACCGTCGTCAATCACGAGGTCGTGCGCGAACGCTACCGCCGGCTCACTCTGTCCTGCGGCACGATCGCGGCGACGGCGCTCGCCGGGCAGTTCCTGATGATCACAGTCCCACCGCACGGCGGAGAGCGGATCCTGCTTCCGCGTCCGATGGCGATCCACCGCCGGAACCCGGAGCGAGGCACGATCGAGGTCATCTACGGCGTCGCCGGCCGCGGCACCACCGCGCTCGCCGCCGTCAAACCGGGACAGCGGCTCCTCGTGACCGGGCCGCTCGGCCGCGGCTTCGAATTCCCGTCCGGAACCCGGCGGGCCCTGATGATCGGCCGTGGTGTCGGCGTGTGCGCCGTGATGGGTTCGGTCGAGGATGCGGCGACCCGCGGCATCCATGCGACCCTCGTCGCGAGCGGACGCACCAGGGGGAGCCTCATCGGCTCCGCCGAATGCGCCGAACTCGGTGCGCGCTTCATCCCGGTCACCGACGAGGAGGGCACCGCCGACCTTCCTACACTCGGCGCTCTGCTGCGCCGTGAATTCGCCGCCGGTCCGCCCGACGTCGTCTTCGTCTGCGGCGCCGGCGTGCTCACCCGGCTCGCCGCCGAACTCGGCGCCGAGTGGGACGTGCCCGTGCAGGCGTCCCTCGAGGCGCACATGGCCTGCGGGCTCGGCTACTGCCACGGATGCGCGGCGCCGGTCCGCACGGACCCCGCCGTCGAGGGTCCCCTCGTCTGCGTCGACGGCCCCGTCTTCGACGCCGCCGTCTAGAACGTTTCCGATGCTCCCGCGGAGCGCGTCACCGGCGTTGAGTTGCGGAGAAGACTCCCTCCCGTCGCCCGTGACGGTGTTTTCTCCGCAACTCAACCGGTGACGTGCCCGGGCTGTCAGCGGTTGCGGGCCAGATCGAGGGCGTAGCTCTCGAACCAGGTGCCGGCGGCCGGGCCCCCGTTGCAGGTGCCGTCGCTCAATCCCGGATGCTTGACCCAGAGCAGGGCGTCGAGCTTCACCGCACCGGTATCCGCGGTCGGATTGGCCCCGAGACCCGCGCCGGGCGGGTTGCACCAGGTGCCGAGCCAGCCCTTACCGTTGCGGGAGACGTCGATCACGAAGTGCTTCCAGCCGACCCGCGACGAGACCTTGCCCGCGTAGTCCTGTTCCGCCTGCACCGGGTAGAAGTTGGAGACGTTCGTGAAGAAGCCGTCTGCGGCGGCGATGCCGGCCTGGGTCAGCCAGCTTGCCTGTGCGGTCGGGGTGAGCCAGTTCGAGTTGCCCCCGTCGAGGTAGGTGCGGTTGCCCGCCGCGTGCAGGATATCGATGGCGCCGCGGATGAGCGGCAGGCGCTTCGCCGCCTCGCCCGCGCAATTCGGGCTCGCGAGCATCGACAGGGAGTCCGGTTCGACGAGGATGACGGCGCGCGTGCCGCCGAGGGCGGCGACGATGGTGCGGTTCCAGGCGAGGTAGGTGTCGTAGCCGTGACCGCCGGCCGAGTACCCGCCGCAGTCCCGGTTCGGGATCGCGTATGTCACGAGAACGAGGGTCGTGCCCTGCTGCCGTGCCGCCGCCGCGTGCCGCTTGACGAGCGTCGTCAGGAGCGCGTCCGAATACCAGTCGCCGAGCCAGATCGCCGTCGGCTGGGAGGCGATCTGCTGCACGAGGCCTGCCGAGGCCGTGTCGCCCGCGGCACGGAGCCGCGCAACGGCGGCATCCGCCGGGGTGTCCGGCTCCCGGTAGAAACCGCCGGGAAAGTACACGTTCGACGTCGCCGCAGCGGTCGCGTCGCCAGGGGCATCCGGATCGGTATCGGGATCGGCGGCGCCCGGCGCCGCGGCCGGAGCCGCGCCCGGAACCGAAGCGGCCGGCGACGGGCTCTGGCCGGACCCGCTCTCGGTACCGGCAGAGTCCGGGCGCTGGGGGAGGGCGACCAGCGCGACGACGAGCACGAGGACAAGGCCGAGGACTCCGAGCAGGACCGGGAGCAGGGTGCGAACGAGGCGCGAGCGGAAGTTCATCGAGGGGACTCCGATGGCGATGACGAGGGGCGGCGCGCGGGCAGTGGCGACGAAGGGCGACGAGCGGGCGTGCAGCGGAGATCGGGGTGGGTCCAGTCAAACCCGGCCGACGGCATCCGGTCAAGCAAACCAGAGATCTTCTCTGCTTCACTTCCGGCCGGGGGCGTGCGCTGCGGGCATTTTCTCGCGCGTTTCCTCCCGCCTGCCGCGGGAGACCGCTCTGTTAGACTTGGCGAGGCCAGTCTATGGATTGTCCGCACGCCTTGCGCGCCATACGGGTGCGCAAGTCTTCATCGCCGGAATGGCGAGAAGCAAACACAAAAGGAGAGAACCCCCATATGGAGGGTCCAGAAATCACGTTCGCCGAAACCGTTATTGACAACGGCAAGTACGGCACTCGCACGATCCGCTTCGAGACCGGCCGTCTCGCCCAGCAGGCGCAGGGTTCTGCCGCCGCGTACATCGACGAAGAGACGATGTTGCTATCCGCCACGAGCGCGAGCAAGCAGCCCAAGGAAAACTTCGACTTCTTCCCGCTGACCATCGATGTCGAGGAGCGTATGTACGCTGCCGGCCGCATCCCGGGCAGCTTCTTCCGTCGCGAAGGTCGCCCGTCGACCGAGGCGATCCTCACCTGCCGCCTGATCGACCGGCCGCTGCGCCCGTCGTTCGTCGACGGACTCCGCAACGAGATCCAGGTCGTCGTCACCGTCCTCGCCATCGCGCCGGACGAGTACTACGACGTGCTGGCGATCAACGCCGCGTCGATGTCGACCCAGATCGCCGGCCTGCCGTTCTCCGGCCCGATCGGTGGCGTCCGCGTCGCCCTCATCCCCGACCAGAACGGCTCCGGCCAGTGGGTCGCGTTCCCGAAGCACTCGCAGGTTGAAGAAGCCGTGTTCAGCATGGTCGTCGCCGGCCGCGTTGTGACGGATGCCGATGGCAGCGAAGACGTCGCGATCATGATGATCGAGGCCGAAGCCACCGACAACGCCTGGACCTTGATCCAGGGCGGCGCCATCAAGCCGAACGAAGAGGTCATCGCCGAGGGCATCGAAGCCTCGAAGCCCTTCATCAAGCAGCTCATCGAAGCGCAGCAGAAGGTCGCAGCCGCGGCCGCGAAGCCGACCGGCAACTACCCGGTGTTCCCGCCGTACGTGCCGGCCACCTACGACGCCGTTGCCGCGCTCGCCTATGACGAGCTCAAGAACGTCTACCAGATCGCCGAAAAGGTCGAACGCCAGAACGCAGACGACGCCCTCAAGGCGAGCGTCAAGACCGCGATCGCAGCGAAGATCGAAGCGGGCGAGCTCGACGCGAGCGCCGCCAACCAGGTTTCCGCCGCGTACAAGTCGGTCACCAAGCTCGTCGTACGCTCCCGCGTGCTCAACGAGGGCGTGCGCATCGACGGCCGTGGGCTCGCGGACATCCGCCCGCTCGACGCCGAGGTCGCGATCATCCCCCGCGTGCACGGTTCGGCGATCTTCCAGCGCGGCGAGACCCAGATCCTGGGTGTCACGACGCTGAACATGCTCAAGCTCGAGCAGACGATCGACTCCCTGAGCCCGGTCACCAAGAAGCGCTACATGCACAACTACAACTTCCCGCCGTACTCCACCGGTGAGACCGGCCGGGTCGGCACGCCGAAGCGTCGCGAGATCGGCCACGGAGCGCTCGCAGAGCGTGCCCTGGTCCCCGTGCTGCCGTCGCGCGAGGAGTTCCCGTACGCCATCCGTCAGGTCTCCGAGGCGCTCAGCTCCAACGGCTCGACCTCGATGGGTTCCGTGTGTGCATCGACCCTGTCCCTGCTCAACGCCGGTGTGCCGCTGCGCGCCCCGGTCGCGGGCATCGCGATGGGCCTCATCTCCGACACCGTTGACGGCAAGACCCGCTACGCGGCCCTGACCGACATCCTCGGCGCCGAAGACGCCCTCGGCGACATGGACTTCAAGGTCGCAGGCACGAGCGAGTTCGTCACCGCGATCCAGCTCGACACCAAGCTCGACGGCATCCCCGCCTCGGTGCTCGCCGGAGCGCTCACGCAGGCCAAGGATGCTCGTACGACCATCCTCGCCGTGCTGAACGCCGCCATCGACAAGCCCGACGAGATGGCACCGACCGCGCCCCGCGTGATCAGCGTCCAGATCCCCGTCGACAAGATCGGCGAGCTGATCGGCCCGAAGGGCAAGACGATCAACGCGATCCAGGATGAGACCGGCGCGGACATCTCGATCGAGGAAGACGGCACCGTGTACATCGGCGCCGTCGACGGCCCCTCGGCCGAGGCAGCCCGTGCCCAGGTCAACGCGATCGCGAACCCCTCCAACCCGGAGGTCGGCGAGCAGTTCCTCGGCACCGTCGTGAAGATCGCCGCGTTCGGCGCCTTCGTCTCGCTCCTCCCCGGCAAGGACGGCCTTCTGCACATCAGCGAGGTCCGCAAGCTCGCCGGTGGCAAGCGCGTCGAGAACGTCGAAGACGTGCTCGGAGTCGGCCAGAAGGTCCTCGTCGAGATCACCAAGATCGACGACCGTGGCAAGCTGTCGCTCGCCCCGGTCCTCGAAGACGAGTCGGCATCCGCCGAATCCGTCGTCGAGGTCGCATCGGTGTCCACCGAGGCGTAGTCTTAGAGCTCTGCCGACAACCTCTCGCCAGGTTCGTCGGTTAGACGGAAGGCCCGTTCTGCTTCGGCAGGGCGGGCCTTTTCCGTGCCCGGCTCCACCTATTTGAGAACATTATCAATCGGCGATATAATCAAACGGTGCCGATGACCGGATTGCCCATGGCCCAACTCAAGGCCGACTTGTTCAAGTCGCTGGGGCATCCGCTGCGCGTGCAAGTGCTCGAACAGCTCGTCGGCGGCGAACGCTCGGTCGGCAGCCTCGCCGAGGTGCTCGGCTCAGAGCTCTCCAACCTCTCCCAGCAGCTCGGGGTGCTCCGCAGGGCCGGGGTGGTCGTCACCCGCCGTGAGGGCAACACCATCTTCTACGCGGTCCGTGACGCCGGCGTCGCCGAACTGCTCGCCGTCGCGAAGCGGATGCTGGTCGCGACTCTCGAAGACTCCCACGCGCTCCTGCGCACGATCGAGCAGGACGGCCGATAGCGGCATCCGCCTGCCCGACACCTCAGCGGGTCCGGGGGCGCGTCGCGGGCTGGGCTCAGAGGTCGTTGCCCGCGTAGGACTGGTTGAAGCTCTTGTTGACGAGCGGGAAATCGGGCACGATCGTCTCCGCGAGCGCGACGGGCAGCGCCGGCCAGTTGAAGAACGAGGGATCGACGATCTTGACCCGGCTGACCACGCCGCCGGCGCCGAGCTCGACCCGGTGGCAGATGGTTCCGCGCCAGCCTTCGACGAAGGCCAGCCCGGTCCCGGGTTCGGGCGGGTCGACCGCGGTGCCGCTGCCGAGGTGGTCGCCGAGGCGGGCCACGAGGTCGATGGCCACGGCGATCGAGACCGCGAATTCGCCCGCGCGCACCCGGTAGCGGGCGAGCACATCCCCGCCGGTCTCGGTGACGACGTGGAACGCCGGGCCGAGATCGACGAACGGGTGATCCCTGCGGGAGTCCGCGTCGATCCCGGAGGCCCGTGCGACGTACCCGAGGGTGCCGATGGCGCGCGCCTGGGCGCCACCGAGCGGAGCCGTACCCGTGAACCGGTCCCGCACGATCGCGTGGCCGAGGGTGATCGCGATGATCTCCTGCATGTCCGCGGCCACACCTCGGAGAACCTCGGGGTCCGGCAGGCTGAGCACCCGGGTGCCGCCGATCCGCACGCCGCCGCGCAGGAAACGCTGGCCGGTGACGGTCTTGTTCAGGCGCAGCAGGGTCTCGCGCAGCCGCTGGGTGTGCGAGTGCACGATCCCGAAGCCGACGTCGTTCGCGAGGGAGCCGAGGTCGGAGACGTGGTTGTAGATCCGCTCGAGTTCGAGCAGGAGGGCGCGGAGCAGCCGGTCGGTCTCGCGGACCTCGATGCCTGCAGCGGCCTCGACGGCCATGCAGTATGCGAGGGAGTGCCCGACGACGGTGTCCCCGGTGACCTGCTCGGCGAGCTCGAGGCCATCGGCCGGCCGCCGCCCCTCGAAGAGCCGCTCGACGCCGCGGTGCATGTACCACTGGCGGGCCTCCATGCGCACGATCGTCTCGCCGACGACGGAGAAGCGGAAGTGCCCGGGATCGATGATCCCGGCGTGGATCGGCCCGACGGCGATCTCGTAGACACCCGGTCCCTCGACCTCGACGAAGGGGAAGGACTCGACGTCCGGCTCGAACCGGGGCGTCACCCGGGCGCCGAGGCGCATCGGGTACCAGCCACGCGGCCAATGCCCGTGCCGCACGAGCCGGTACGGCTGCGGGTGGTCGGCCGGGCGTACGCCGTACAGGTCGCGCATCCCGCGCTCGAAGTTGCCTGCCGGGTAGGACAGGTCGGCGATGCTCGGCACCCAGGCGTCGTCATACGGAACCGGAACGACGAGATCGACCTGCCGGCGGGGGAAGACGCCCGCGAACGAGTAGACGACGCGCAGGGCGTCGCCGTCGTCGTGGCAGGCGATCATCGCGAGCCGGTTGCCGCTGTCCAGCAGGGCGGATGCCTCCTGGCGCAGCCGGTCGCGGACGAGCACGATGACCTCGGGGCGGCTTGGGGT